>JACMJT010000488.1 GCA_014380505.1 Hyphomicrobiales bacterium
ACGAGCAGGATCGCCGTGGCGCGCATCAGGTCCAAACCGAAAACACGTTCGCCGCGCATCGCGGTGAAAGTAGGAGAGCGGGGTCAGCGCCGGGCGACGCGCTCACGCAGGTCCGTCATCGGCCGCTCGTAGAAGCGATAGACCAACCAGCTCAACCAGGGCGCCGTCGTCTCCTGCCCCGTGGCTCACGGCGAGGGCAATTACATCTGCGAGGAAGAAACGCTGAAGCGCCTTGAAGGCGATGGCCAGATCGTATTCCGTTATGCGGAAGGTACAAACCCCAATGGCGCCATGAACGACATCGCGGGCATCGTCAACCAAACAGGCAACGTCATCGGCATGATGCCGCATCCCGAAAACATGATCGAACCGCTGCACGGCAAGACCGATTGCCGCCCCCTATTCGAAAGCCTGCTGGCGGCGTAAATCTTCAGACTCTGCTTTTGCCAGCCGCCGCCGGGACGAGCCAGCCGCTATAGGCGACGATGCGGCCAAATATCGGCAGGCCAATTTCAACATCGAAGTTGAACCTCTCCTCGGCGCCGTGTTCGCTCGCCCGGCTGACCGGCATCAACCATTTGGGAAGGGGCAGGCCGGCAATGTCCCAGCCACGCAGAATGAGGCCCAGTCCGCCATTCCTTTCCACAACCGCCAAGGCGAAATTGAGCGGACCGAAACTCTCGACGATGAGGCCTTCGTAGCGGCCACGGCCCAGTGTCTGCCGCGATCTGAAGGACTTCCCCGCGAATGTTCGCGTCCAGATTTCTGTCCGCCCGGTAAAACCTATACTCACCTCGACGTCGATGGCCTGTCCTTCGCCCGGAAATCCGAACAGCCAGCCCGCAAGTTTTGAAACCACCGATTGGCCGCGCGCCACACGGGCTTTGCCGGTCATGCGAAATGGCGATGTGTTCGCATGAAACTCCCGCAGGGGTGGTGCCAGCCTGGCGAAGGCTTCACCCATGGCCTCGCGGTAGATCGGCAACGCCGTTCCGGAGTTTTCGCGCACGCCGGTCTTGATGCCGTGGCGCGCCAGCAGCGGCGCATAGTCGTCCAACTCGAGATCGCGATGGCCGGAGCGGGCGCCGGGTGCTGGCCGCCTGCCATTGAGGCATCCACGGATAATGGCCTCCGCCGCCATGGAGGGAATGAACGGGCCGCCATCGCCTTCCGCCACAAGATGCCAGCTCCGCTGGACTTTACCCTGCCCCTTAATTTCGACGATCATGCCGCCGCGATGCTCGCCCCAGCGCAATGTGTTGATGACCCAGTTCATCACCGGCGCCAAAGGTACCAGCGACGGCAGCATTCGCAGCTTCACCAATCCCGCGGCAATCCACAGCAGCCGGTGCAGAAAGGCAGGCGTGGGTCCCGCTCCCATCCACATGGTCTTCAGGCTCGGCCAATCGAGAGGCAGCACCTTCAGATCCGGCACCTCCGCCAGAGCGAAACGAATAGGGCGCAAGGGAATTTCGCCCGGCACATTCACGGTGAGCCTGCGGCTGTCGAAGAACCCTGCCCGCTCAACCCAAGCGCCACCGCTCAATAGCTTGACCGGCTTTCCCGCATAGCTTGCGATCGCCCGGATGACATTGAGCCCAACGCCCGCGAAGGGCGATGGCGCGATACCGGCCACGATGCTTTCGATCCCATCCATTCCCTGGGCGAGCTTCCGCACCACCGCCGCCGTCAATACGGGAAAACTGCTCATGCCCGATAACGCAAATCGGCTAGACTGCCTGGCAAGTTCATCGAGCGCTGAAATTCCCGTCACAAAATCCGCGCCATCGGCCAGATCGATGTAGTCGCTGCCCGCCGCTATGGCGGCCCGCGCGAAGCTGTAGGGATTATCTCCGTAAGCCTGAAACGGTCCCGACGCATCGACGGCGAGATCAGGCTTGAGGGTCAACAGTTGTTCTTCACAATCGTTTCGATCGAGCATCACGGGAACCAACCGTGCCTCACCCTTTCGCGCCCGGCAAAACCGCTCGGCCGCTTCGGGATTCCGCCCGGCGACGAATAGAGTGAGCCGGGCCTCATCCAGCAGCAAATCAACAAGCCTGCCGCCGAACGTGCCATAGCCGCCGAGAATCAATATTCTCATTCGAGAAACCGCCCCCGATCGTCCGGACCCGGCACATAGCAGGCGTTGCGCTCGCCAAACCAGCGATAACGGTTTCGGGCAATGGGATCATAGAGGCGATCCCTGATGAAAACCGGACACAGCCGCAGCAGGCGCCATACGGAATGAACGCCGCCCAGGATCGACATGGTTTCGATGAAGGTTTCGGATTTGAAATAGGGGCGGCCGCGCGCCAAAAGAATGTTGGTTTCAAATTTCACCGGGTCGAGGCCGTAGTGGCGGTAGATCGCCTGACCGAGCGGCGATTGCGCCGCGCAGAGCCTTATGCGCGCACCGTTGTCATGGCGCATCACAAAGCGCGCGAAGCCGGAACATAGAACGCAGACGCCATCGAAGAACAGCACTGCCCGATCGTCGGGAAACGGTGGAACGGCTGGATCGGCGCGGTAACTGAACGGCTGGAAATCCATAAAACGGTTTGCCATAGCTTGCCGCCAAGCTGCTTACGCCCCGATCCAGGCCACGGCAAAGCATGTTGCGCCACTGTTCCTGAGCGCCGTCTGGGCCAGTTCGAAATGGCGGCCCGAGGTAACCACATCATCGACGATGAGGGTTATTCCGGTAACGGGCTCGATAACTTGATAGGGCTTCAACCGGCTGCTTTTTTTGGGGTGGGACGCCCCGCCTTCGGTTTGGGAACCAGCGAGCGCCTGTACGCAGGGACAATCGAGTTTCTTCGCCACCTGCTTTGCCAGCAGAACCGAAAAACTTTCTTGCAGGCCAGAACTTCCGCCTGGGATTGGCACAACCGTCTTGACCGTTTGAACGCCATAGAGGTGCCGGGCAGCGGTCACGATCTCGTCTGCGACAAGGTTCACGAATCCCGGCGGCGGGCTTTGTTTGACGGCGGCAAAAGCGGCGATCTGGTGGGTTTTGATGGACTTGCGCCACGTCCTGAGGGAGACAAATGTGGCGGCACTACGCGACCGCAGCGACAGCCGGTGGAACAATGTGTCGAGAAGAAATTTGGCGGCGGGGCCAACATCGGCCGCCGCGCTATCGTGGAACCCGGGGGCCCTGCCATGTAAAGCAAAGGGCGTCCCGGACGTGTCCGACAATTCCATGTAATTCATGAGCTGCTGATAGACCATGATCAATTTGGACAGGCAGGCGAACGCATCGAGATCGTCGAAGATGCCAGTGTCCGGGTTGAGCAGCTTCAGGGTTGTTCGTTCGGTGGAGCCGTGGCTGCTCAGAATTGCTGCAATGAGGGAGTGGATGGTCGGCACGAAGCTGCTGATTGGGTGTCCGACGAAGGCCGGTTCCCGGGCCACATCGCGAATGGCGATAATGGGCTTCGTCACCGGATCGAGCAGGGGCAGTTCAAATTCCGGTTCAAAAGTTTTTACGGTTCCATAACGCCCCAAAACTTCCAGTGTGCCCGCAGTCTTATCAAGCCGGGTAATCAGAGCTGCCCGGGCCCGCCCGGCGCGAGCCGCAAGCTCGCAAAGATCGTCGAAAATTTCGTCCAAAACTTGCTCCGCCGCAACTCCCTGATCATAAGCTTACGTCTAGGTAAACCGCAAGTTTAATTCGGGTGAAAAATACTGGGCGAGGCGGATTATACTTCACTAGAGAACAACTTATGCGAGTATTCGTGCATCTGAGGTTTGACTTGACTTTAACTATCGAAGACCAGCCCGTAGGTCTGGGATCACTCGTGTTTGCCTGCCGTGCCATCACACCATAGACGGCGAAACCGATTGCCGCCAGCCCAGACTGAATTGCTGACAACACCCGAATCTTGATTGTGAATCCGCCGCCCCGCCGCTAAACGCAGCCGGGCATGAGCAGCAAGCGCGCCCCCAAAATCACGCCCGAACTCGTAAAACAGCATGGCCTCAAGCCCGATGAATACGAGCGCTTCGTCAAGCTTCTGGGACGCGAGCCTACCCTGACCGAACTTGGCATCTGCTCGGCCATGTGGAACGAGCACTGTTCCTACAAATCCTCGAAGAAGTGGCTCAGGACTCTCCCGACCAAGGGCCCGAATGTTATTCAGGGCCCTGGAGAAAATGCCGGCGTGATCGATATTGGCGACGGCCAAGCCATCGTCTTCAAGATGGAAAGCCACAATCACCCCTCCTTCATCGAGCCCTACCAGGGTTCGGCCACGGGCGTGGGCGGCATTCTCCGCGATGTGTTCACAATGGGGGCCAGGCCCATCGCCTGCCTCAACGCGCTGCGATTTGGAGCGCCCGATCATCCCAAGACCCGGCATCTGGTGTCGGGCGTGGTGGCGGGCATCGGCGGCTATGGCAATTCCTTCGGCGTGCCCACGCTTGGCGGCGAGTTGAATTTCCACCCCCGCTACAATGGCAATATTCTGGTCAACGCCATGGCGGTGGGCTTGGCCGACACTGACAAGATTTTCTATTCCAAGGCCAAGGGTGTCGGCCTCCCCGTCGTCTATTTGGGCGCCAAGACGGGCCGCGACGGCATCCACGGGGCCACCATGGCATCGGCCGAATTCGCCGGTGACGCCGATGAAAAACGCCCGACAGTTCAGGTGGGCGATCCCTTCACCGAGAAATGCCTGCTGGAAGCCTGCCTCGAACTGATGGCGTCAGGAGCGGTCATCGCCATTCAGGACATGGGGGCCGCTGGGCTTACATCCTCCGCTGTTGAGATGGGGGCCAAAGGCGGCCTCGGTATCGAACTCGATCTCGATCGTGTGCCATGCCGGGAAGAGCACATGACGGCTTACGAGATGATGCTGTCCGAAAGTCAGGAGCGCATGCTCATGGTGCTGCGCCCGGAACTCGAAAAACAGGCGGAAGCCATTTTCCACAAATGGGGTCTCGATTTTGCCATCGTTGGAAAAACGACCGATACGCTCCGCTTCATCGTCAAGCACGGAGGTGAGGTGAAGGCCGATCTTCCGATCAAGCAGATGGGCGATGAGGCGCCGGAATATGATCGGCCGTGGGTTGAGCCAAAGAAGTTGCCAATCCTGAAGGACGTGCCCGCGCCTGGTGATCTCAAGGCAGCGATCCTGAAGATCATAGGCTCGCCCGACATGTGCTCAAGGCGCTGGGTGTGGGAGCAATATGATCATCTGATCCAGTCTAACAGCGCCCAGATTCCGGGTGGCGACGCCGGCGTGATTCGCATCAAGGGCAACAAGGCCATCGCGGTTACAACCGATGTGACGCCGCGCTATGTCGAGGCCGACCCCTACGAAGGGGGCAAGCAGGCGGTGGCGGAATGCTGGCGCAACCTCACCTGTGTGGGGGCTATCCCTATCGCCATCACCGACAATCTCAACTTCGGGAACCCGGAACGCCCCGAGATTATGGGCCAGTTGGTCAAAGCCATCGAAGGTATTGGTGAAGCCTGCCGGGCGCTCGATTTCCCGGTCGTCTCCGGCAATGTCTCGCTTTACAATGAGACCAACGGCCAAGCCATCCTGCCGACCCCGGCCATCGGCGGCGTTGGCCTGTTACCCGACCTATCGAAGATGATAACGCTGGCGTTCAAGCGGGCTGATGAGGCCATCCTGCTCGTTGGTGGCCACGGACGCCATCTCGGCCAGTCGATCTATTTGCGCGAGATAGAGGGCCGCGAGGAAGGAGCTCCACCATCCGTCGACTTGGCCCATGAACGCCGCCACGGCGACTTTATTCGAAGTCTCATTAATCATGCCCAGCTCACCGCCGTACATGACATTTCTGATGGCGGCCTGATTACAACGGTGATCGAGATGGTGCTCGCCTCCCGCCTAGGTGCCAAGCTCCACACCATCGGCTATGCCGCCCTCTTCGGCGAAGACCAGGCCCGTTACGTCGTCTCCTGCAAACCGGCCGTTACCGCTGGTATCTTGTCGGATGCCCAAAAGGCCGGCGTCCAAGTCATCCAGATCGGCACCGTCACAGCGGACCCCACATTGATTGTCGAAGACGCAACCTCTATATCGCTGGCAGAACTCCGCTCCGCCCACGAAGGCTGGTTTCCGGCCTACATGGCGGGCGAAATTTAGGACTTGAGCCATGGCCATGAGCGCCGCCGATATCGAACGCTTCATCAAGGAAGCCCTGCCCGATGCGGTGGTGGACATCCGCGACCTCGCTGGCGACGGCGATCATTATGCCGCCAATGTCGTCTCCGCCGCCTTCAAAGGCAAATCCCGCGTGCAGCAGCACCAGATGGTCTATGCCGCGCTCAAGGGGCGCATGGGTGGTGAGTTGCACGCCCTAGCCCTGCAAACAGGCACACCTGAGTAATGATTTTGACCTGGGCCGCAATAGGAACGATTGCTGCGGTCTTGTTTTATGCAGCCTTTTGGTTACTTGACATTTACTGGACATGGACTACTCGCAAGCGGCGTTACAGTGCAGCTCATGATCCACATGATGATTTGCCGAAGCAGGTACCAACTACGACAACCACAATTTCTCCTCTACAATAGCAGGTGAACCGTGACTGACATTACCAAGTGGATCGACAATGAAGTCAAAACCAACGACGTGGTTCTCTTCATGAAAGGCACGCCGGAAGCGCCCATGTGCGGCTTCTCGGGCAAAGCCACCCAGATCCTCAATCACCTTGGCGTGGCGTTCAAGGGCGTCAACGTGCTCGACTCGAACGATCTCCGCCAGGGCATTAAGGAATACACCAACTGGCCGACCATTCCTCAGCTCTATATAAAAGGCGAATTCGTCGGCGGCAGCGACATCGTGATGGAGATGTTCCAGTCCGGTGAACTGAAGCAGATGCTGGCCGACAAAGGCATCGCGTGAATCCTCCTCAGTCCGTCATTCCGGCGAAAGCCGGAATCCAACTTTGATATGGACCCCGGCGAACGCCGGGGTGACGGATGAAGGGATAATTCGACATGGATGGCCGCGCGCTCCTCGCCCTTCTTTTTACCGTAGTGGTGTGGGGCTTGGGGCCCGTCTTCATCCGCACTCTGTCGGTCGAACTTGGTCCCGCCGATCATCTGGTGATCCGTTATACGCTGGTCACCATTGCCTATCTCGCCGGGCTGGCGGTGATGGGGGGCTGGAGGATCGAGCGCCGCGATTGGCCCAGGCTAGTGCTTATCTCGATCGTGGGTTTGGCCGGATACAATCTAGGCGCGGCCTTCGGCTTCGAATTGGTGCCGGCAGGGATCGGCAGCCTGATTTTCGGCACCGAGCCGCTGTTGATAGCGCTCCTCGCCGCGATGGTCGCACGAGAGAAACTTTCCGCCGAAACCTTGATAGGGCTTGCCATCGCATTTGCCGGGACCATCCTGCTGATTTGGGGCGACTTGGGTTTCACCAGTGGCGGCAAAGATTTTCTCCGCGGATGTGCTTTTGTGTTCCTGAGCGTGGTTGCGTTTTCCGTCTATGTCGTCGCAAGCAAGCCGCTCGTTCAGAAATATGGCTCCTACAGCATTGCCGCCATCGCAACCTCACTGGCGACCGCAGTGATGCTGGTTCTGCTGGCGCGGCCGACGGCAATGGACACGGTTGCCGCGATGAGCCCGCGCAACTGGTTTGACATGGCCTATGTTGTCATTCTGTCGACGTTTATCAGCACCCTCACCTGGAACTATGGCGCCTCGCGGCTTCCTGCGGCAACTTCCGGAGCCTTTTTCTATTTCATGCCGGTCATCGGCGTTATCGCAGGAGCGATCCTCCTCGGCGAGGCGATCACATCCGCGATGCTCATCGGCGGCGGCCTAATTCTCCTGGGGGTAGGCCTCGTTCAGTTCGGACCACGTATGCGCGGAACGCAATTGGAACAGCCGGACAGATGAACTAGTGTGACTCCGATGGCTGCCCTTTCCCCTCACACGCGCTGGTATTTCGCGCCTACGGTCATCATTGTGGCGGGCTGCCTCGTGGCCATGGTGAACTTCGGCGTGCGCTCGACCTTTGGCCTGTTCACCGGCCCCATCTCCGCAGCGCACGAATGGCCACGCGAGACCTTCAGCTTCGCCTTGGCGTTGCAAAACCTGCTGTGGGGAGTGGCAACGCCTTTCGCTGGCGCTTTGGCCGATCGTTATGGCGCGGCGCGGGTGCTTATGGCGGGCGCTGTGCTCTATGCCATCGGCACGGTTATCATGGCCATCGCCGAGGCGCCGCTGCTCTTCTCGATTGGCGGTGGCATTATTGTGGGCATCGGAATCGCCATGTCTTCTTTCGGCATCGTCATGGCAGCCCTCGGCCGCATGATGCCACCGGAGAAACGTTCCTGGGCCTTCGGCATCGCCACGGCGGCGGGTTCCATGGGGCAGTTCATCTTCGCTCCGCTGGGGGGTGCGCTGATCTCCGCTTATGACTGGTATATTGCCTTGCTGGTCCTTGCCGCTTCCACACTACTGATCGTACTCTTCGCCGTGCCGCTGCTGGTGCAAAACACATCCGGCAGCAAGGCGATGGCCGGTGAGGCGGACATCACCATGCGCGCCGCGATTACCGGCGCCTTCAGCCACGGCTCCTATGTGCTGCTGGTTTCGGGTTTCTTCGTTTGCGGTTTTCAACTGGCATTCATCACCGTGCATCTGCCTCCCTATCTTGCCGAACACGGCATCAGCACGGAAATGGCTGGCCTTGCGCTGGCGGCCATCGGTTTGTTCAACGTGGTGGGTTCCTATGTCTCGGGTATGATCGGCGGCAAGTTCCAGAAACGCGTGCCCCTGAGCCTGATCTATATTCTGCGCTCGATCGGAATCGCGGCATTCATTCTGTTGCCGGTCACCGCCACATCGACTTTCGTGTTCACCGCCACCATGGGGCTCCTGTGGCTTTCAACCGTGCCACTCACCATGGGTCTCGTCACCGTCATGTTCGGCACCCGCTATATGGCGACGCTTTATGGTTTCGTATTCCTCAGCCATCAGGTGGGTTCGTTCTTCGGCGTGTGGCTGGGCGGCCGGCTTTATGACCAATTTGGATCATACGATCCTGTGTGGTGGATGGGCGTGGCGCTTGGGGTATTCGCGGCGATTGTGCATCTGCCGATCCGGGAGCAGCGCAGCCCCCAATTCGCTGCTGCCTGAGCCATGCGCTGGTCCGGCCACCGGCTTGCGGTAGGGCTTTTCGTTTCGGTGATCGTGGTCTGGCTTGCGGTCATGGCCACCGTCATGCGTCATGCCGCCCTTGCGCCGGAAGCTTCGGGCACGATGCTGGCGGTGTTCGAACCCGGCACGCCTGAGGATGATATTTTTGCCAGGCTAACACGAGCCGACGCTCGGCCAGTACGCCCCACTGCCTTCGGCTTTATCTGGATCGTATCCGGCGACCGGCCCGGGCTAGCGGGGCGGCTGAATGAGCAAGGCGCCCTTGGCGCTTACCGCGAGCTCCCCATTAGCCCCACGATTGCCGGATGCTTCGCCTTCGCCGACGCCAAGGCCGCTGACATGTTCGGGCTCTGATTAGCAGTCGTGCTTCGCGGCTGCCACGGCCCGCGTTAATAATCCGTTGAGGAACCGGCCGCACAATGTGAGAGTTGGACATTGTGGATTCGTTGTCGTCATAAGGAGAATGCGATGGCCGATCGGGATTTTGAAAGTCAGTTGCGTGGCTGGAGTCTGACGACAGCAGAAATCATGTATCGCATGCCGGATTTCCGCGATATTTTGCAGACCTTCATCTGGCAAGAATACGATATCGCTCCCAAGTTTCCGCGCCTCATCAAGTTTCTGGATTTCTGGTCAAAAAATCTGGATGGGCCTTTGGCGTCCGTCCGTGTCGCTCACACTGGGATCGTGGGACCGCGCGAGCTTCGCCACGTGGGCTATGAGTGGCGCCTGCATTGAATAGAATTTCTCCATGGCCGCCCACCGAGGCGGCCATCCAGTCTGGATGACCGGCTCAAGGCCGGTCATGGAGAGAATTACCTAGCGCGAATAATATTCGACGACGAAGTGCGGTTCCATCTGCACGGGATACGGCACATCGGTGAGCGCAGGCACGCGCACAAGTTTCGCGGTCATGGCCGTGTGGCTCACCTGCACATAATCGGGAACGTCGCGCTCGGCGAGCTGGGTGGCTTCAAGCACCACCGCCAGTTCCTTGGCCTTCGGCGTCAGTTCAAGCTGATCGCCGGCTTTGATGCGCATGGACGGAATTGTGACACGCCTGCCGTTGACCTTCACATGGCCGTGGCTGACAAACTGGCGCGCGGCGAACATGGTCGGCACGAACTTGGCGCGATAGACGATCGCGTCGAGGCGGCGCTCCAGCAGGCCGATGAGATTTTCCGACGAGTCGCCCGTCATGCGCGAGGCTTCTTCATAGACGCTGCGGAACTGACGCTCGGAAATATTGGCGTAGTAGCCCTTGAGCTTCTGCTTGGCCTTCAACTGAATGCCGAAATCCGAGAGTTTGCCTTTGCGGCGCTGGCCGTGCTGGCCGGGGCCGTATTCGCGC
>JACMJT010000489.1 GCA_014380505.1 Hyphomicrobiales bacterium
CGAGAGAGCTCCCAAAACCACGGCGGCCCCGCCATTTTGCCGCCGGATGAGTTCGGCCACGGAATAGACCATTTCGGCGGAGAAGGCGACGATGGCGGATCTTCGGGGAAGCCGGGTCATTTTCTTCACACCCGCATAGGTGAGCTTGGAGAAACGGGGCCTGGCGATGAAACTGGTTTTGGGCAGCATGGCTTCGAGAATGGGCTTCATGGTGGCAGCACCCAGAAGCATGGTTTCTTCTAGCCCACGCCGGTGCAAAACACGATCGGTGAAGATGTGGCCGCGTTCGAAATCAGCGCAGAGCTGAACCTCGTCGATGGCGAGGAACGGCACTTCGATGTCGGGCGGCATCGCCTCCACGGTTGCCACCCAATAGCGCGGCGCGGCGGGGATGATTTTTTCCTCGCCCGTCACAAGGGCTACGGCGTGATCGCCGGCTTTCAGCCGTACCCGGTCATAAATTTCCCGAGCCAGAAGCCGGAGCGGCAGGCCGATCATGCCGCCACCGTGGGCGAGCATGCGCTCCACCGCCAAATGGGTTTTGCCGGTATTGGTGGGGCCCAATACGGCGGTGACATTTCGGATTTGCGGCATGGTCACAAGGTAGTGGCTGGGGGCGCGATGTGCAAACGCAAATTGAGCTAAATCCGGGCAAGAACCCGGCGCAATGAGCCGAAACGCAGGCGATATTGGGCCGGCGTCAAACCAACCTTGCGGCGGAAGAGGCGGCCGAAGAAGCTCGTATCTTCATAGCCCACCTCGTAGGCAATGGCTTCCACCGGAAGATCACCTGTCTCCAGCATTTGCTTGGCCTCCTCGAGGCGGAGCGCATGCACGTAGTCGAGTGGCGTCATGCCTGTGGCATTGGCGAAGCGGCGCATGAAGGAACGCTCCGACAGTCCTGCAAGGCCGATCATGGCCGCTACCGGTGAGCGTGTCTGGTAATTTTGCGCTACCCAATCCTGGCATTCGTTGATGACCGCGTCGCTCGTCTGGCGGAATGAGAGCAGTGACGCGAAAGGCTGCTGGCCGAGATCGTGCCATTGCAGCATGTAAACCTTGGCCACTTCCATCGCTTCCGTGAGGCCAACATAGCGGGCGATCAAATAGAGCGCCAGGTCCTGCCAACTCGACCCGCCGCCGGCCGTGACGATGCGCTGGGCCTCGCCGCTCAGCACCAGCGACTGACGCAGATCTATCTTCACGCCGGGATAGTTGTTGGTGAAGGACGACACATAGCCCCAATGGGTCGTTGCGTCGCAATCAGTCAGCATTCCCGCTTCGCCCAGCAGCACCGCGCCGGAGCAGGCGCCCGCCAGCATTGCGCCGCCGTCGTGAACTTGCTTGAGCCAGGCGACTTCGGCATCGTAAAGGCCCGACAGGCTTTCACCAGGACTGACATAGAAATCAGGAATGCAAACGATGTCCGGTCGCGGGCAATCGGAAAAATCATGGTGGGGCTTGATCCAGATGCCGTTGGCCGCGGCAAATCCCTCGCCATGGCGCGCCACAATATAAGGACGCATGCGCTGTTCGCCCGCCACGCCGGTGGTAATGAACTGAAAATCCCGCCCCGGCGAGGAAAACAAGTCAAACATGCCATAGACCGTCGAAGCGGTGATTTCCGGAACCGCGAGAATTGCGACATTCAATGGGTTGTTTCGTTCCAACATGGCAGAAATGACCACTTTTCAACTTTTTCGACTTTAGTCCCACTCTCCGGATTGAACTAATCCTTTTTCCAAATTGGAGGATCACACCATGGCACATGACAATTCCCGGCTGATTACAACAGCGCAAATCGAAGCCTTTCGCGCCCAACTGCGGGGCGAAGTGCTTGATCCGTCAAGTCCTGCATACGATGCCACGCGGGTGGTCTGGAATGGCATGATTGACCGCCGCCCGGCCCTGATTGCACGCTGCCGGA
>JACMJT010000490.1 GCA_014380505.1 Hyphomicrobiales bacterium
GCAGAATATGGCCTCGCGCGCCAGAATGCGTCAGCAGGTGCAAATCAAAACGGCACCTCGTCGTCGAGATCGCGGGCGAAGCTTTGAGCCTTGCCGCCTGCCCTTGGCTTGTCCATGGGACTCGACTGGCCGAACTCGTCGCCGCCGCTGGAGGATGCGCTTTCGCCGCCGCCGCCACGGCCATCGAGCATGGTCAATTCGCCGCGGTAATTCTGCAGCACAACTTCGGTCGAATATTTCTCGACGCCGGAATTGTCGGTGTACTTGCGCGTCTGCAACTGGCCTTCGATGTAAATCTTGGCGCCCTTCTTGAGATATTGCTCGGCGATTTTGGCAAGGTTCTCATTGAAAATCACCACGCGGTGCCATTCAGTGCGCTCCTTGCGCTCACCCGTCTGCTTGTCGCGCCAGTTCTCCGAGGTGGCGAGGCTCAGGTTGACAATAGCCTTGCCATCCTGGCTGTGGCGCACCTCTGGATCCTTGCCGAGATTGCCCACCAGAATAACCTTGTTCACCGATCCAGCCATTTCACACTCCTGAGTTTCCGGGCACCGTAGTCGTTTCAATAATCGATGCTACCGCCAAGCGACGGTTTATCCACATAGTATATGTTCTATTTTTGTTCTTTGCAACTGCGCGTATGTTCGGTATGCAGGAGAACACCCATGCTCAAGCCGATCACGACGCCCAAGGCGCCAAAACCGTTTTCCAACTATTCAATGGGAATAGAGGTTGAGCCGGGGGCGCGGTATGTGTTTGTGGCGGGCCAGGTGGGTGCGACGGCATCGGGCGATATTCCCGCCGACCCGGCCATGCAGCATGAACTGGCTTGGGAAAATGTTCTGGCGATCCTTGCTGCGGCGGGGATGGACCATAGCAATATCGTCGATGCCCATGCCTATATTACCGACCGTGCCCATGTAGCACTTTACCGGGAAACCCGGGACCGGATGCTTAAGGGGCATCGGCCGGCGGCGACCCTTCTGGTGGTTTCAGGGCTGGCGGACCCCAAGCTCGTGATGGAAGTTTCGGTTGTGGCGGCGGCTAGCTGATCGCAGCTTGCAGGCTATGTAAATATCTCTTCGCCCTTTTCGAAGGCATCGATGAAGCGGTCGAGCCCGTGGGAGCCGCCATTTACCAGCCGCCGCGCTTTCTTGAGATCCCTCTCCGCCAGGGCCGCGCGAATGGGAGCCGCCTTGTTGTGCAGAAACCGCGCGAGAATGCGCCCGGCAATCTGCGAATCATTGGCGAGCTCCGGATTCTCACTGAGGGGAAGGGAAAGCTGCTTGCCTATCCGCGTGTAGTTATCGCGGCCGGTGAGCTGCACGAAACCGCGGCCGCGGAAACGCGGTCCGTCACCGGCCACCGTGTTGCCGAGTATCCCGCCGATTTTCGTCCCCTTGTCGTAGAGATCGAAGGGCGTCTTGGCCGTATTGAATTTGCTCTTTCCCTCGGAGATCGGCACGAAACCTTCGGTTTCGGCCCGGATCGTCGCCAGCGCCATGAGCAACATCGGCCGGTCGGCGAGGCCTTCCGCCCTCAGGCCCCCGATCACGGCCGGGAGATACTTGGTAATGTTGCTGAGTGGTGTTCCGGGAACGAACATCTTCTTCACCATGTCGGGTGTGACGTCGTCCAAAATATCGCCGACGCTCACCGTTGCATCGGCGGGGGCGAGCAGCGTATTTGCCATCACCATGGACTTCAGCGAAGCGACCTCGCTTTTGACGTCGGCCACGGAGGCCTCGACATCGGCGCCAAAGGCAAGATTTGCATCAGCCTCCATGGGCTTGGATGCGAGAGTGGGAGCACTGCCGGGCTGAGGCGGCGCGGCACTGGCCGAAGCCGGTGGGCCAACGCGGGCTAAAAACGCCTCGATCGCGTCCGTTCCCGCGTAACCGGCGGCTGCGAGGCCTATCAGCAAATCGAGATTGTCTACGCCCACGGCCATGACCTTCTCCAGGCCGATAACCACAGCCGCCGCCACACCGGCGATGAAGCCGATGAAAAGGCTGATCACCAAGCGGCTGGCGATGAAGATATCCGTCTCGCCTGGATCCTTGAGCGCATTCGCATCGCTCAGTTTCTTAAGGCCAATGACGGCGCGGGCGCCCTGACCCACCATGCCCATCACACCGGCAAGAGTTAGTGCGCCGAGAATTTCCAGTGCGGCCATCGGATTTCCCCCATTCCGCAGATCTGAAAACAGGTAAATCCGGCTTCGAGGACTTTCTATTGTCAGATGCGAAGGTCACGCTAGCGTTACGTCATATCGCGGTCAAGGAGCCGCGCTGGCCTGTTGAGGTGGAGGAGCCTCTGAAATCCTTGGGTTAACGGGGGAGGAATCGCCCGAGGAGAGACGGCCGTTTTTCAATGGCACGATCCTTCGCTGTTGCAATATCACTCGCCGACTTTGAATCCTGCATCATGGCAGTGTTGTAAACGCTTGAATATGCTTCAAATAACCAGTTCATGATAGATCTCCTTGATGATCTCAAGATGGCGGCTTCGCGCTTGCAACACAAACGGCATTATCCTACGGTGCTTGTAACAAAATCTTACAGGAGACCCATGTGGCCCGCCGTTTGCCATCTCTTAATGCCCTCAAGGCTTTCGAGGCCGCCGCCCGCCATGTGAGTTTCACCGAGGCGGCGGGTGAGTTGTTTGTGACCCATGCCGCCATCAGCCGCCATATCCGCGATCTGGAGGAGTGGCTGGATACCAAGCTGTTTACGCGCACGGGGCGCGGTGTGGAATTGACCGATGCGGGTCGGCGCTTCGGCGGCAAACTCACGCCGCTGTTCGACGGCTTAGCGGAGGCGACGCGGGAGGCCGCCGCGGTTGGCGATGCGCGGCGGCTTAATGTTTCGGTCGAGCCAGCCTTCGCCTCGCGCTGGCTGGTGCCCCGCCTCGGGCGCTTCAACGAACTTCATCCCGATATCGAATTATCTATCGATCCCACCAATCGGCTTGTCGACTTTCGGGCGGGCGAGGCCGATCTCGGAATCCGGTATGGCATTGGCGGCTGGGAAGATGTGGAGGCAGTGAAACTTTCCGATGTGGCGGTCTTTCCGGTGTGCGCGCCCAGGCTCATCGCCGATGCCACGGGTCTCGAGCCCAGGGATTTGAAGGAGTACAATCTTCTGCACGAGGAACGGAAACAATGGTGGGCGGAATGGCTCGCCGCCGCCGGAGTCAAGGGCGTCGAGGATTGGCGGGGCACGCTATTCCACAATCATCTCGCCATCGAAGCGGCGGAGGCGGGACAGGGTTTTGCGCTCGGCGACCAGATCCTGTGCACCGACTCG
Source organism: Hyphomicrobiales bacterium (assembly GCA_014380505.1). The sequence goes on from JACMJT010000490.1 coordinate 3,309, forward strand.
CTGCTTGAAGGATGGCTGAAGCGTCCCTTCACGCTCGACATGAAGGATCACGGCAACTACTGGATCGTGCGCGCCAAGGCTTCGAAGGAAACGGCCCCTGCCCGCTCTTTCCGCGAATGGCTGATGAGCGAAATGGCCGACACCAACAAGAAATATTCGGCGCTGAAGGCGGCCCAGCCGAAAGCCGCTGGCCGATAGGCCCCGGAACATATCGAATTCGGAGCCGTTTAAGGTGGATGCCCGAGGCAAGACAGGACAACACCATGGCAAGCGAGCAACTGGATTTCGAGCA
>JACMJT010000491.1 GCA_014380505.1 Hyphomicrobiales bacterium
AGCGGGCGGCGTGGTCTTATGAAGCGCCGCAGCCCAAGATGAGCCATGTGGATCACTGGATCGGGTTTTGGGAAGACGTGAAGGTGGAGTGAGGGCTTGGATTCAGAAAGAGGCCCTCATCCGGCCTTCGGCCACCTTCTCCCATGCCTTGCGGCACGGGAGAAGGCACATCGATGTTTTGCCTTCGCCCGCGCGGAACGCGTGGGAGAAGGTGCCCGATAGGGCGGATGAGGGCCCTTCCTCGCAAGAAAGAACGAGATGACCATTGAGTTTCTGATCACTTCGCTGATTGTCGTCGCCTCTCCCGGCACTGGCGTGCTGTACACATTGGCGGCGGGGCTGTCGCGGGGGTCGCGCGCCAGCATCGTTGCTGCGTTTGGATGTACGCTTGGCATTGTGCCGCATATGGCGGCGGCGATCATGGGGCTGGCGGCGCTGCTGCACACGAGTGCGCTCGCGTTTCAGATTCTGAAATACGCGGGCGTGGCCTATCTGCTCTACATGGCGTGGAACGCGCTGAAGGAGACGGGCGCGCTCCGGGTGGAAAAGGAAGCGAGTGCCCGTTCGGCGATGCAGGTGATCGTTTCGGCCATCCTGATCAATGTGCTCAATCCGAAACTGTCGATTTTCTTTTTTGCCTTCCTGCCGCAGTTTGTGAGCGCCAACGAACCCAATGCTTTGGCGCGCATGCTGGAGCTAAGTGCTGTGTTCATGGGGCTGACGTTTGCGGTGTTCGTGGGCTATGGGCTGTTTGCCGCCTCGATCCGCAATCATGTGATCTCGCGGCCCAGGGTTTTGACGTGGATGCGCCGGGTGTTCGCCGCAGCCTTTGTGGCGCTGGGCGCCAAACTGGCGCTGGCCGAGCGCTAGCCCCCGCCAACTTGCGATTTTGCTCGCTCAAGCCTAAGAAAGGCAGCCGCCTCTGTTGACGGCGGACCTAACAAATCCACAACAAATCCGGGAGGAACGCATGCACGCATTCACAACGAGGCGGGTGGCTCTGGTTTCGGGCCTCGCCTTCGCGTTACAATTCGCGGCCACGGGGATTGTCCAGGCCGATGAACTCGACGACATCACTAAAGCCGGCGTCATCAAGGTCGGCATCTTCGAGGACTTTCCGCCGTTCTCGTCCGCCGGCACCGATCTCAAATCGCAAGGCTACGATATCGATGTGATCAATGCCCTGGCGACATCCCTCGGCGTGAAGGCGGAGCTGACGGGCATCACCGGGCAGAACCGCATTCCGTCGCTCACCGAGAAAAAGCTCAACCTGCTGGTGAGCGTGGGCGTGAGCGACGAGCGCAAGGAAGTGGTGGCGTTCACCGCACCCTATGCGCCCTACTCCATCGACGTCATGGGGCCAAAGTCGCTCGACGTGAAGGGGCCGGCGGACTTGGCGGGGAAATCGGTCGCGGTCAATCGCGGCACGCTGGAGGATACGTCCGTGACGAAAGTGGCGCCCAAGGACACCGATATCCAGCGCTTCAACGACTACAATGGCGTGATCTCGGCGTTTCTTTCAGGGCAAGTGCAACTGATGGTGGTGGGCAACGACGTGGGCGCTGCGGTGCTGGCGAAGAAGCCCGATATCGAGCCCGAGTCGAAATTCCAGTTGCTGAATTCGCCTTCGGCCATGGCCATCAACAAGGGCGAGGACCGCCTGCTGACGAAGATCGACGAGGCGCTGGCTGCGATGAAGAAAGACGGAACGCTTGACGCCATTTCGCAGAAGTGGCTGTTCATTCCACTGCCGCCGGAGCTTTAAATTCGCCCATGGGCTATCAGCTCGATTTCGGGTCGCTGGTCCAATATTTCGGTTTGTTTTTGCAAGGAACGGCGGTCACGCTTGGCTTGACCGCCGTTGCCTCGGTTATCGGTATCGTGCTCGGCATCGCGGGTGCTGCTGCTTCGAGCAGCAAACATATCTGGGTGCGGCGTGGGATTTCCGGGTACGTCGAACTGATCCGCAACACGCCCTTCATCGTGCAGATGTTTTTTATTTTCTTCGGACTGCCGAGCGTGGGGCTTCGCCTCACGGCATTGCAGGCGGCGGCGCTAGCCATGACCATCAACCTCACGGCCTATGCCATCGAAATCATCAGGGCGGGGCTGGAGGCGGTGCCGGCGGGACAACGGGAGGCGGCGCGCAGCATGGGGTTGCGGGTGCTGCCGGTGTTCGGGCTCATCGTGCTGCCGCAGGCGCTGGCCAATGTCTATCCAGCGCTGGTGGGGCAGATCACCATCACCATGCTGGAATCCGCCGTGGTGTCGCAGATCGCCGTGGTCGATCTCACCCATGTGGCCGACTATATCCAGTCCCGCAATTTCCGGAGCTTCGAGACCTATCTCGTCATCACCCTCATCTATCTGGTGCTGGCCGTTCTGATGCGGCGCATGCTGGCGCTGGCAGGGCTCGGGCTTTTCGCAGGGCGGGTGCGATGACCGATTTCACCCTGTGGGACATTGCGCGGAATTTGCTGCTGGCCGGGCGCTGGACGGTGCTGCTTTCGGCGATTGCCTTCGCAGGGGGCGGGTTGCTGGGGCTGGCGCTGCTGCTGATCCGCATCGGGGCTGGCAAATGGCTGCGAACCGCGGTTGCGCTCTATGTCGAGCTGTTCCAGAGCACGCCACTGCTGATGCAGTTGTTCCTGGTGTATTTCGGCCTGCCGCGGCTTGGCATCGATGTTTCGGCCTGGCTTGCGGCCACGGTGTGCCTGACACTTTATTCGGCCGCCTTTCTCACCGACATCTGGCGAGGCGCTGTGGAGGCGATACCGCGCGGCCAGTGGGATGGCAGCGCCAGCCTGGGGTTACATTATCTGCGGCAGCTTCAACTGGTGATCCTGCCCCAGGCGACGCGCATGGCCATTCCGCCGACGGTGGGATTTCTGGTGCAACTGGTGAAGAGCACGGCACTCGCCTCGATCGTGGGCTTCCACGAACTGACCAGGACCGCGCAGATTTTGACGAACGCCACGTTCCAGCCTTTCGTCATCTTCGGGATGGTGGCGCTCATCTATTTCGCGCTCTGCTATCCGCTGACAAAGGCCTCACGCGGGCTGGAGCGGCGGCTGGCAACGGACACGCGGTGAGAAACACTGAGCCGGCTTTTGGCGCTTGTTTATGGATTTTGCTCACGGTAACGTCGAATGTCGCAGGGGATACCGGTGTCCCAAGTATCGGCCAAGAGATCCCCTCAATCAATGAAGTGCCGCAAACGGCTCCGTCCAATTGAAAATTGAAGGAGGTGAGAATGTCACATTTCACACGCAGGCAGGTTCTCGGGGGTACGGCTGCAACACTCCTCGGCAGCGCGCTGGGCTTGGCGCGGCCGGCGTTGGCCGCGACTGAAATTACGGCCGTTGAATGGGGTGGCGACGTCGTCAATGCGATGAAAAAAATCGCCGAGGCGCAGGACAAGGTGCAATTCAACTGGGTTCTGCATCAGGGCGGCTCCGGCGCTATTCTGCCGAAAATAAAAGCCGCCTGGCCCACCGCGGAATACGACTATGTCGCGGGCTGGGAAGGCTCATTCAGCGGCATGCTCAAGGAAGATTGGCTGGTTCCGGTGACGGCCGCCACGGTCCCGAACCTTGCCGACATTCCGGAAAAGATCATCGTCAAGAATGCCAAGAGTGAATGGATGGCCGTGCCGCGCGCCGTCGGCGGTATTTATTTCGCTTACCGCGATGACATCAGCCCGATCAAATTGAAAAGCATCGACGAACTTTTCGATCCAAGCCTCAAGGGCAAAATCTGCTGGCCCGGCCCAACCCAGAGCATGATGCTGCAATTGGTGGCGCTTGCGCTTCATGCCGGCGGCAATGAAAACAACATGGACCCCGGTTGGGAGTTGATGAAGAAGCTGGCGCAGAGCGGCAATATCGGCCGCATCGCCGTCACCGATACGGATTTCACCACATCGCTGACCAGCGGCGAAACCGCACTCGGCTTCTACTCGGAACCGCAGTTGACGTCTGTGGCGAAATCCTTCCCTGTCGTACGTCTCACCAAACAGCAGGGCCTGCCGACGTTTCTCTATCAGAGCGGATTTGCCGTGTTCAAGAACCGGCCCAATCTCGATGCGACGCTGGCCTTCATCAATCATGCCATCAGCCCGGAGATGAGCACGCTCTATGCCGAGATCGCCGGCGAGGCACCGCTCAATACCAAGGCGACGACGCCCGATAGCCTCAAGCACTTGGCCTTCAGCCCGGAAGAAATGGACAAATTTGTTTATGTCCCCGACTTCAATGTGGTGCTGACTCAGCAGGACGCCTGGACCAAGCGCTGGGAGAATGAGATTGCTCCTCTGCTCTGACACGGAGAGCATCGTTCACTTGAAAAATAGCCGCGGCCCATGAAACCGGGGCGCGGCTCCCTTCCCCTTCTGCTCCCCGCGGGCGCGGTTTACCTGGGGTTTTTCTTCCTGCCCATGGCAGGGCTGTTCATCGAGAGCTTCCGGCTATACGTGCCCGGAAGTATCGGCTCGGCGGCCGATGCGCCGTTTACGCTCAACAACTACAGGGAATTGCTGACCCCGGCTTTCGCCGGGTTTTTCTTCGAAACACTGCGGATAAGCCTTCTGGCATCTCTCGCCGGCCTCGTCTTCTCCTTCCCGCTGGCCTACTGGATCACACGCAGGGTCTCGCCGCATTGGCGGGCGATCGCCATCGGCCTCTTCGTCACGCTGATGTTCCTCAGCGTTCTGGTGAGAACCTACGCGCTCGAACTTACCTTCGGCGCCGTGGGGCCACTCCGTCCGCTTTTGCTATCACTGGGAATTTCTCCCAATGGCCGGGCCTACATCGAGGTTCTCGTCGGCGCCGGGTTGCTCCACTACATCGTGCCGATGGCAACGCTTACGCTGCTGGGAACAATTCAAAATGTCGATCCCCGGTTGTTCGATGCCGCGCAAGCGCTCGGCGCACCGGGGTGGAAGGCGCATCTGAACATCACCCTGCCCCTGTGCATGCGCGGCCTGCTCGCGGCCTTTCTTTTCGCTTTCACCTTTTCGATCAGCGCATTCGTCATTCCCATGATCCTCGGCAAGGGGCGCGTGCTGTTCATTTCGAATTTGATCTATAACCGTTTCAGCGAAATCGCCAACTACCCAAGCGGTGCCGCGGTATCGATGGTTCTGTTCTTCGTGGCGCTTTCGATCATCTACGTCACATCGCGTCAGGTGGCCAAACGGTGGACGTCGTGAGCGGGCGGTTCATTGACAATGGCGTGCGGCTGATCGGCCTGATCATGATCGGCACGATTATTTGTTTTCTGCTCACACCCATCGTCGTCACCGCGATCATGGCTTTCGACTCGCGGCCCTACCTCGGGCCGCTGCCGCCGCCATCGTTGTCGTTTCGCTGGTTCGGCCAGTTTTTTTCCGACGACTATTTTCTGCGCGGATTGAAAACCAGCCTTCAACTGGCGGCGCTCGCTGTGTCGGTTTCAGTGTGCGCCGGAGTGGCGACGGCCTTTGCCGTCGAGCGCGCCAATTTCTTCGGCAAGGAAATGCTGGTTTCCCTGTTTCTCTCGCCGCTTCTGGTTCCACCGGTCGTCACGGGATTTGCGCTGCTGTTGTTCCTCTCACACCTCGGCCTTATCAACGGCTTTGCAAGGTTGCTTTGCGGCCACATCATCATAACCGTGCCTTATACAATCCGCGCGACGCTGGCCGGTCTTGCCGGCATCGACCGCTCGCTGACCGAGGCCGCTCTAAGTCTTGGCGCCAACGAGCGCCGCGCGTTCTGGGACATAACATTTCCTCTCGCCCGCACCAGCATCGTCAGCGGCGCGATATTCGCCTTTGCCGTCTCGATGGACGACGTGGCAGTGTCCATTATGCTGACCGATGCCAGAACCTTCACGCTGCCGGTGGCTTTGATCAGCAGCATGCGGGCCAATTTCGATCTCTCTATCGCGGCGGCTTCGGTTATGCTGATGCTGGTGACAGTAGGATTGATCCTCATCCTCGAAAAAACCGTCGGCCTGAATCGGGCAATCGGTCAAGGCGTTTTCCGGGCATAGCAAAACCCATGCAACATTCCGCGGAACCTGTCATCGTATTGCGCAATGTCGTCAAGCGGTTTGGATCGACCGTTGCTGTCGACAATGTGAGCTTTACCGTGGCTGCCGGTGAAACCGTCTCTTTGCTCGGCCCCAGCGGTTGCGGCAAGACGACGACGCTTCGTCTGGTTTCGGGTTTCGAGGAGCCGGACGCCGGCGTGATTGAGATCGCCGGTGAATCCATGGCGGGCAAGCGGCCCTATGAACGCAATGTCGGCCTGCTATTCCAGAACTATGCGCTGTTTCCGCATATGACGGTGGCGGGAAATGTCGCCTATGGATTGAAACATCGCCGCTGGCCCAAGGCCGAGATCGGCGATCGCGTCGGCGAGATGCTGCAGCTGGTGCGTTTGCAGGGATTCGAGGACCGCAGGCCGGGGCAGCTCAGCGGCGGCCAGCAGCAACGCGTGGCTCTGGCGCGCGTTTTGGCCACGAAACCCAAGCTGGTTCTCCTCGATGAACCTTTGTCGGCGCTCGATGCAAAGCTGCGCGAGGAGCTGGGGATCGAACTGAAACAGATTTTGACCGCCGTCGGTTCGACGACGATCGTTGTCACCCACGATCAAGACGAAGCGATGAGCCTGGCTGACCGGATCATTGTGATGAATCGCGGCCGCATCGAGCAGATCGGCGAGCCGGACGAAATCTACATGCGGCCCAGTACGGCTTTCGTCGCATCATTCATCGGGCGGTCCAATTGGTTTCAAGGCCGGATGACCGGCGCATCGAAACAGGGCCTCGGGCGGCTTGTTACTGGCGCCGGTACGGTACTGATGGTCAAAAATCCGGGTGTTGCGCCCGATAGCGAATGGCGGATCTGCATCCGGCCGGAGCGGATCGCGGTGGTACGCCCGCAAATCAAATCCGGTAAACCGGGTGAAAACGTACTGAATGGCGAAGTCGCCGGCGTCGTCAACATGGGCTCGGAGTTTCACTACATCAGCGAGACTGCCGAAGGCCGCATCACGGTGGTGGAGCCGAACCGTGAGGGGCCGCGGGTCAAGAAGGGTGACCGGGTCTCTCTGCTTTTCCACGCCGAGGACTGCGTCCTGCTACCGCCCGGCAGTGACTGACTGGAGGCTGTTGCCGTGGCGGCATTGTCCCTTCGTGGAAGTGCCGCCCGCATCGCGCTTCAGCTTTACTTTTTGTAGGAATAGCGGAAGGTGCAGCGAGGGCTGCCGGCCATGATGGTGTGCTGGCGGTCGAGGGTCATTTTCGTATCGTAGCCCTCGCAGAAAGCCCCGTCGCGATTACATGACATGAGATGGCCGATGTGGGCCAGCCCCATCTCCTTGTAGGTTTCGGCATATTTGCAGCGGGTGACATCGAAGTTGAAGGTGGTGCCGCTGGCTTCGAGGACTTCAATTTCGAGGCCGCCGTCCTGGGTCCAGAGATCGAAAATCTTGATGAAGTGAGCCATGGAGGGGGTGCCGCCCGGCGCTTCCCCCGCAAAATGCCTGGCCTCGGCTATGGCGGCCTTGCGGATCGCCGCGTCGAGGATGGCGTTGGCCTTCGCCTCGCCCAGTTGCTCGACCATCTCGGCATGGATGGGGCCGATCACCTGGGCTTGCAGGCGGCGTTTGAGGAGGACGGGAAGTTCGGGCATTTCTTGTTCCAAGCAAGTGAGAAGTATATTGCCTCTCCATAGCCGCCCTTGAGGCGGCTATCCAGACCCGCAGACTGGATGACCGGCTCAAGGCCGGTCATGGAGAGAAGGGAAAGATAGCCGCCGGATTGTCATGAGGAAAGCCAATGACCGCGAACAAAAAAACTACGCGCCGCAACTGGCGTAACCCGGATGATGCGCCGGATCTTTCCAAGCCGAAGTGGCGGGAGCGGTTCAGCAAAGCGGACGTGATGGCCGGCAAGAAAGTTGTACGGCGCGGCAGGCCACCTTCGGAGTCGCCAAAGGTTTCAACCACCGTGCGACTGGATGCCGATGTGGTGAGATATTTCCGAGCGAAAGGCCATGGTTGGCAGACACGCCTCAACGCCGCTTTGCGAAAGGTCGCTGGTCTTTAGATTTACGTATACGCCTTGATGATGCCGATGAAGTCGGCGGCTTTGAGGCTGGCGCCGCCGACGAGGGCGCCGTTGACGTTGGCGGCGGCGAGGAGTTCGGAGGCGTTCGAGGGCTTTACCGAGCCGCCGTAGAGGAGGCGGACCCCTGCTCCGTCGGCGCCCATTAAACTCGCAAGATCAGCGCGGATGTGGGTGTGGACTTCGGCGACTTCGGCCACGGTTGGCGTCAAGCCGGTGCCGATGGCCCAGACGGGCTCGTAGGCGATGACGGTGTCGGCGGCGGTTGATCCTTCGGGCAGCGAGCCTTTGAGCTGGCGGGAGACGACTTCAAGGGTTTGGCCGGCTTTGCGTTCCGCCAGGGTTTCGCCAATGCAGATGATGGCTGTGAGGCCGGCGCGGTGGGCGGCTTTGGCTTTCTTGTTGACCATCGCGTCGGTTTCGCCGTGATCGGCGCGGCGTTCGGAGTGGCCGACGATGACGGCGCTGCAACCCGCCTCCTTCAGCATTTCCGCCGATATGTCGCCGGTGTGGGCGCCGGAGGCTTCCCAATGGCAATCCTGGGCGCCCAGCTTGATGCGGCTGCCCTTAAAGATGGCCTTGATGCCGCTGACCAGAACCGCCGGGGGGCAGACCATGACCTCGCATTCAAGTTTCACGTCGTTGAGCATGCCGGCGAGGAGGCGCGGCTCCTTCAGCATGGCGATGCCGCCGTTCATTTTCCAGTTTCCGGCGACCAGCGGACGCGGATTCATCGATGGCATTGTCCCCCTCCAACCCTTTATTAGAGACACATACCGCACTTGCGAGGGGCGGGTCACCTACCTATGATGCGCGCCGCCCGCCTTGGGCTTAAACGTGAAGGACGACCCTATGCTCGATTCACTCCGCAACGCAGCTAAAAGCTGGGTGGCCAAAGTCCTGATTTTCCTGCTGGCCGCGAGTTTTGGCGTATGGGGCATAGCCGACGTGTTCACGGGCTATCGCGCCGGGGCGCTGGCAACCGTGGGCGATGAGGAAATTTCGGGGGATCAGTTTACCCAAGCGTTCAGCAACGCCCTGCAACGCCTCAGCCAGGGGGGACAAAGGCTCTTGCCCGAGGATGCCCGCAAGCTCGGTATCGACCGGCAGGTTCTTTTCAATCTCATCCAGTCGGCCGCCGTCATCGATCAGGGCAAGACGCTGGGGCTCTCGGTGGGCGATGATCTTATCGTCAAGGAGACGCAACTGAACCCGGCGTTCCTCGATGCCTCGGGAAAATTCGACGCGGATCAATTCAGGCGCATTCTCCAGGCCAATAACCTGAGCGAGCAGATGTATCTGGCAGGCGAGCGGGAAACCCTGCTGCGCCGCGCCATCACGGATACGGTGGATGGCGATTTTCCCGCCTCCAAGACGCTGATCGAGGCTTTTTACCGCCATCGGAACGAGCAGCGCAATGCGCGTTATTTCGTGATCAAAACCGCCGACAGCGAAGCCACAGCACCCACGGACACGGAAATCAAGGCGCAGTATGACGGCAATCCGGAAACCTATACGGCGCCGGAGTATCGCATTGCCGCGATCATTAAGGCAGAGCCCGAGGACGTGGCGGCGCGCATCAACCTTGGCGATGATGAACTCCAGGCGGGCTACGAGAAATACAAGGGCGATTACTTCACGCCGGAAAAGCGCACCATCCTGCAGATGACGTTTCCCAATGTCGAGGACGCCGGCAAGGCGAAGCAGCGCATTACCGCGGGCGAGGATTTCATGGCCATCGCCGTGGAACGGGGACTGAAGGACGCCGACGTTACTTTCGCGGACAAGATCAAGACGGATTTTTTCGATAAGGCGGTGGCGGATGCGGCATTCAGCCTGGCGCAAGATGCCGTGAGCGATCCCATCAGGGGAAGCCTCGCCGTGTCGCTCATCAAGGTGGCGCGGGTTTCACCGGAGCACCAGAAGACTTTCGAGGAGGCCAAGGAAGACGTGGGCAAAAGGCTTCGCATCGAACGGGCGCGGGAAGAAATCGACGCGATCTATAGCGCCGTCGAAGATGGCCGGGGCGCCCAGACCAAATTCGAGGAGATCGCCAAGACTGTGAACCTTCCCTTCCAGCTGATCGACAGGATCGATGCGGCAGGCCAGGGAGCGGACGGCAAGGCCATGGAGATTCCGCGCAAGGAGGAATTGCTGAAGGCCATTTTCGCAAGCGATGTGGGTGTCGACAACAATCCGCTGCCGGCGGGAGACGGCTATATCTGGTATGAGGTGCGCGAGGTGATACCGGCCAAGATCAAGCCGCTCGACACGGTGCGCCAGCAGGTGATTGCCGACCTCACCGCGGGCAAGGTGCGCAGGCTCGCCGCCGACAAGGCCAAGGCCATGGTGGAGCGGGCCAAAAGCGGCGTGCCGCTGGAAACCATGGCACAGGAAGCGGGCACCACGGTGCAAACGGCGCAAGGCTTGAAGCGCAGTGAAACCAATGCGAGCTTTGACGGGGGCGCTATCGCGGCACTTTTCTCCGTGCCGGAGAACGGCTTTGCCTTTGCGCTTGAACCGGACGGCA
>JACMJT010000492.1 GCA_014380505.1 Hyphomicrobiales bacterium
ACAGGGGCAGGATTTCGCCGGCGCGTTCTTCAGGGTAGGCGGGGCCGCAGAACATGAGTTCCGGTTCGATGGGGTGGAGCCGGAATTCGAAACTGGTGACCACGCCGAAATTGCCGCCGCCGCCGCGGAGCGCCCAGAGCAGATCAGGGTTCTCGGTTGCACTGGCGCGAACGAGCTTGCCTGCGGCGGTGACGATATCGGCCGCGAGGAGGTTATCGACGCAGAGGCCGTGGGTGCCGCGCAGCCAACCGATGCCGCCGGAGAGTGTCAGTCCCGCAACGCCTGTGGCCGAGATGAGGCCGCCGGGCGTGGCGCAGCCGAAGGGCGTCGTCGCGGCATCGACATCGCTCCACAAGGCGCCACCTTCCACAATGGCGCGGTCGAGTTCCGGTACCACCCGCACACCATTCATGGGCGCCATGTCGATCATCAATCCGCCATCGCACACGGCATAGCCTGCGACGTTGTGACCGCCGGAGCGGATGGCGATGGCAAGGCCGTTATCACGGGCGAAATTCACCGACGCCGCGACATCGGCGGCGTTGCGGCAGCGGGCAATGAGCGCCGGGCGCCGGTCAATCATGCCGTTCCAGATCACGCGGGTAGACTCGTAGGCCTCGCTTGAGGGTTCAAGCAGTTCGCCACGAAGTGTTGCGCGGAATTCCTGGATCGTTGTGGTCATGGGCTTATCCTCCATATTCGACACACATCTAGCGCCGGATGGTTTCGGGAGCTAAAGTGGAAAATGCTGGGAGGCGGTCATTTCTGCCATGGTGGAACAAGACAATCGATTGAATGTTGCGATCCTTGCGGTTCCCGAGGTCACGGCTTCATCACTTTACGGCATGTTCGACCTGTTCTCCGCGCCCGGCCGCGATTTCCGCTTCATCACTCGTGGCGAAGCGGGCGAAGCGCGGATGCGTCCCTATGTGGTGGCGGGCGACGGTGGCGGTTTCCAGGCGGCCAACGGCATCTGGGTCAAGCCCGATTTCAGCCTCGCCGATTGTCCCCGGCCAGACATCGTGTGTATCCCCGATTTCTTCGTCAATCCGGGCGCCAGCGTGGCGGGACAATATGATGCGGAAGCGGCCTGGTTGAAACGCGCTCATGCCGATGGGGCAATGCTCGCCAGCGCCTGTGCAGGTGCTGTGCTGCTGGGCGAAGCGGGCTTTCTGGACAATCGCGAGGCGACCATTCACTGGGGCTATGTGAAGACGCTCACCAACAACTATCCGGGGGTGAAAGTGCGGCTGAACCAGTCGCTGGTGCTGAGCGGGGAGGCACAGCGCATCGTCATGGCGGGTGGCGGGTCGAGCTGGCAGGATCTGGCGCTGTTTCTCATCGCGCGGTTCGTCGGGCTGAAGGAGGCAATGGAGGTGGCCAAAGTCCACATTCTGCAGTGGCATGACATGGGGCAGCAGCCTTTCGCCTCGTTGGGGAATTTCAGGCAGACGAGCGACAGGGCGATCAACAAGTGCCAGGAGTGGGTGGCGCTCAACTACAAGACCCCGTCGCCGGTGTCGGCCATGGTCGAATTGTCGGGCCTGCCCGAGCGCTCCTTCATCCGGCGATTCAACTCGGCAACCGGCATGACGCCGCTCGACTATGTTCATGTGCTGCGGCTTGAGGAAGCCAAGCAGATGCTCGAAACGACCGACCTTCCCATCCCGGCGGTGGCCGGCGAAGTTGGATATGAGGATACAAGTTTCTTCGGCCGCTTGTTCCGGCGCAAGACCGGATTGACGCCCACCCAGTATCGCCTGCGCTTCGGCTCACTCCACCGGGCGTTGCAGAGGAGCTAGAATACCGGACGCGTATCCCTGGCCGCATACCATCCGCCCACGGCCTTTTCATAAGCAAGCCCCGCACGGAAAACGCGGGCGTCGTCCCAGGTGCGCCCGACGATCTGAATGCCGGTGGGAACGCCGAAGGAAGCCTGGCCCGAGGGCACCGCCAGCACCGGGCAGTTGTGCAGCATGTTGAACTGATAGGCCATCACCCAGCCATATTCGGGATCGGCCTTCTTGCCGTTCACCGTAAAACTCTGGTCCCACGGATCGTGGTCCGCTTTCACGGCGGGGTAGTTGTTGGTGGGGCAAATGAACACGTCGTGGGATGCGAGCACCGGCCCCAGCGTTTGATACATTTCGTGGGCCCGGGCCCATGGCTTGTGGATGTCGTCGATGTGGGAATTCTTTACAACGGCATCGGCCTGCTTCAGCGCATAGTCCGTCATCACGTCGGCATGGCGTTCGTGGTGCCACGCGGCCTGGCGGCCGAAATCCATGGCGTTGTACCAATGCATGCTGTCGCGATCGACGGCATTCGTCCAGCCAAGGCGAACTTCCTGGACTTTCGCTCCCAGTTTGCGGAAGACATCGACTGCGGCAAGCGTGTTCCGCCGCACGTCCGGATCGACCTCGACATAATCGAAGTCGATCGAATAGGCGATCTTCATGCCCTTGATGCTTTTTGCATGGACCGGAAGCCTGACCCGGTTGCGGATCGAATCGTGGTCGAGGGGATGGGGGCCCGATGTTATGTTCTGCATCAGCGCCGCATCGGCGATGGTTCGCGTCATGGGGCCGCAATGGTTGAAGCGGTCGAAATTCCCCGGCGGCCCATCGGGATTGCGGCCGTGCGGCGGTTTGAAGCCGACAACGCCGCAGGCTGCCGCTGGAATGCGGATCGAGCCGCCGATGTCCGTCCCCGTCGCCAGCGTGGCAATGCCAGCCGCCAGGGCTGCGGCGGAACCGCCGGAAGAACCTCCCGGCGCATAGTCCAGGTTCCAGGGATTGCGGGTAATGCCCCACATGCGCGAGCGGGTAACGCCCGACAGGCAAAATTCCGGCGTGGTGGTGCGCGCGTACACCAGTGCTCCCGCCTTTTGCAGCCGCTCGATCATGGGGTCCGAATGATCGTCCCGCGCATCCTTGAAGATGAGGGAGCCATGGGTGGTGCGCTTGCCTTTAACGCGCTGGGCATCCTTGACGGCCAGCGGAATGCCTTCGAGGGCCCGGGCATCGCGTTTCATGTAACGCCGTTCTGCTTGAGCAGCTTGCGTCATGGCCTCGTCGAAATAACGGTCGGCAAAACAGTTGATGGCGGGATTGATCTTTTCGGCGCGCCCGATGAGCGCTGCCAGCAATTCGCGGGGGCTTAGCTTGCGGGCCTTGAACAATTTGAGGGCTTGGGTCGCGGAAAGATAACACAGCTCGTCATTGGTCATGGACAGGCTCGGGCCCCGGCAGTTAACACTTGGCCACACTGTGAACTGGATCGGGGAATGAAGTCCATGGGCGGCAGGCTTTCGGGCAAAACGGCGATCATAACGGCGGCGGCGCAGGGCATCGGGCGGGCAACGGCCATTGCCATGGCGCGAGAGGGCGCCAGGGTGTGGGCAACCGACATCCGCCAGGACTTGCTCGCCTCACTTGAAAAGGAGCAGCCCGGCATCGAAACCTTTGTGCTCGACGTGCTGAAGCAGGAGCAGGTGGACGCCGCGGCGAGGCGCGTGGGCGTCCCCGACATTCTGTTCAATTGTTCGGGCTACGTCCACGCCGGCACCATCATGGAAACCGATGACAAGGCCTGGGATTTTTCCTTCGATCTGAACGTCAAGGCGCATTTCCGGATGATCAAAGCCTTCATGCCGGGGTGGTTGGCGCGGGGCCGCGGCACTATCGTCAACATGTCGTCCGCCGCTTCTTCGATCAAAGGGGTCAGCAACCGCTTTGTCTACAGCGCCACCAAGGCCGCCGTCATCGGCATGACCAAGGCGCTGGCGGCGGATTTCACATCGAAGGGCATCAGGGTCAACGCGGTGTGCCCCGGCACGGTCGAAAGCCCCTCGCTTTTCGAACGCATGAAAGCGCAAGGGGATTTCGAAACCGCCAAGGCCGCGTTCATTGCCCGCCAGCCCATGGGCCGCATGGCTGAAGCCTCAGAAATCGCCAGTCTGGTGGTTTATCTCGCCAGCGATGAGTCAGCCTTCGTGACGGGACAGACATTCGTCATTGACGGCGGCTGGTCGATCTGACGGTGTTCACGGAACCGTGATGAGGGTGCCGGAACGCTTTCTTGTCTGCAGCGTTTTGAGACTGGGTAATAAAACCCCAAAACCCTAGGGAGTTACAACATGTTGAAATCCACCCTCCTCGCCGCCACGTTGGGCCTTGCCCTTATGGCGCCAGCCTACGCGGAAGATGCTCTTGAAATGAAATGCGATGACGCCAGCATGACAGGCCTCGATACCGAAATCGGCGCGATGACCGACAAGGAAAAGCAGACGATGGCCATGAACGACATGAAGATGGCCCGTGACTCCATGGCTGCCAACAAGATGGAAGACTGTGTGAAATTCATGGGTTCTGCCCAGCAGGGTGCGAGAGGCGGCGGCTCCGGCGGCTAACGGCATCTAATCCTTGATACGTGACGAGGCGCGGCGACGGGCCTCGTTTCTTTATTGCGAATTGACCCAATAGACGGCGGAGTGAATGGTTTCCGGGATTCGGCGCAAGCAGAATCTTCACGGATTTTCACGAAGCCGTGATCGTTTTCCAAGACACAATTTCCTTGTGATTCGGATCGCGCTGGGGTTAACAGAAATCGTCCAACCTAACCCCCAAAACCCTAGGGAGATTACAGTATGTTGAAATCCACTCTCGTCGCCGCTGCGTTCAGTGTTGCCTTGATCGTACCGGCTTATGCAGAAAACGCCAAATGCGACGAAGCGACCATGACGATGATGACGACGGAAATCGAAGCGCTGACCGACGCGGGCAAGAAAGAAATGGCCATGGCGGAAATGCAGAAGGCCAAGGACATGATGACCGCTAACGACATGGACGGCTGCGGAACGCAGCTGGACGCCGCCGCCAAAGTCTACAAGTAAGCTCCGAATCGCGCTACCGAAACGAGGCCCGGTGACGGGCCTCGACTTTTTTTGACCCACCCCATCACGCCATTGGCAAGAACCTGCGGTTGTGCCTAGGATAGCCTGGCGAGCGTTAGCGACGCGGGGGGCATCTTGGCAGAAGGCCAGCCGGCCATTGAGGCAAAGGGCGTTACGAGAGTATTCCAGGGCGCCGGGCAGGACTCCGTCAGAGCCCTCGACAATGTCTCGGTCGCTATCGGCGAAAACGAGTTCTTCACACTGCTTGGCCCCTCCGGGTGCGGCAAAACCACACTGCTCCGCCTGATCGCTGGATTCGATTTCCCAACCGAGGGCCAAATCCTTCTGCACGGCGTGGACATCGCCGCCCTGCCGCCGTTCAAACGCCCGGTCAACACGGTGTTTCAAAGCTATGCGCTGTTTCCGCATATGACGGTGGCGCAGAACATCGGCTTCGGTCTCGAAATGCTCGGCAAGCCGAAAGCTGAAATCAATGCGCGTGTTGGAGAAATGCTGCGCCTGGTGCGCATGGAGGAACTCAAAAACCGCAAGACCAGCCAGATTTCCGGCGGCCAGCAACAGCGTGTGGCGCTAGCCCGGGCGCTGGCGCCGCAACCCAAGGTGCTGCTCCTCGACGAGCCGCTCTCGGCGCTCGACTACAAATTGCGCAAGGACATGCAGATTGAACTGAAGCGCCTCCAGCACAAGACAGGAATCACCTTCATTTTCGTCACGCACGA
>JACMJT010000493.1 GCA_014380505.1 Hyphomicrobiales bacterium
AGGGCACGCGCCTTGTTTTCAGTTTCCTGCCATTCAAGTTCCGCCACCGAGTCCGCGACGATGCCCGCAGCCGCCTGAACATATAACGTGCCGTCCTTGACGACCCCCGTGCGTATGGCAATCGCCAGGTCCATATTGCCGTTAAAACCCAGATAACCTGCCGCGCCGGCGTAAACACCACGCTTGCTGGGTTCCAGCTCGTCAATAATTTCCATGGCGCGAACCTTTGGTGCCCCCGACACCGTCCCCGCCGGGAACCCCGCGACAAGCGCATCGATCACATCGTACTTGCTCGAAAGCTTGCCTTCCACATTGGAAACGATGTGCATCACATGGCTGTAATACTCCAGGATGAACTGGTCCGTCACCCTGATCGAGCCGATATCGGCGACCCGCCCCACATCGTTGCGCCCGAGATCGAGCAGCATCAGATGTTCGGCCCGCTCCTTGGGATCGGCCAGAAGCTCCGCCGCCAGCGCCCGGTCCTCCGCCGGCGTTAAACCCCGCCGCCGCGTCCCCGCGATCGGCCGGATCGTCACCTTGCCATCGCGCACCCTGACCATCAGTTCCGGACTCGATCCGATCACGGAGAATGTGTCGAAGTCCAGATAGTAGAGAAACGGCGAAGGATTGATCCGCCGCACACTCCGATAGAGTGCGAAAGGCGACAACGTGAACTCAGTCTCGAACCGCTGCGACAGCACCACTTGGAAAATATCGCCCGCCGTAATGAAATCCTTGGCCTTGAGAACCATGGCCTTGTACTCGTCGGGCGAGGTATTGGATTGCGGCGCCTCCATAACTGGCGTGTCGTCATCCCGCGCCGCCAGATGGTCAAGCGGCCGGTCCAGCGCATCGACAATCTCCGTCAGCCGCTCCTGCGCCCGCGCATAGGCGGCCTTGGCGTTGACGCCCCGCTCCACATAAACCGGAGACGTCACCGTCACTTCATCGCGCACGCTGTCGAAAATCGCCATCACCGTGGGCCGGATCAACATGCTGTCGGGGAGGCCAAGCACATCCGGGTTCGCCTCCGGCAAGTCTTCCATCAGCCGCACCATGTCGTAGCCCATGTAGCCGAACACACCAGCCGCCATCGGTGGCGCGTCTTCCGGCAGCTTGATCCGGCTGTCGGCGAGAAGTGCGCGGAGCGCCTCCAGCGGCGGCAATTCCAGCGCCTCGAACGGCCCATCGGGATCGGCATTGGCCTTGCGGTTGATCGAGGCCCGGTTGCCCTCGACCTTCCAGATCAAATCGGGGTTCATCCCGATGATCGAATAGCGCCCGCGCACCGCTCCGCCCTCGACCGACTCGAGCAGAAACGAATAGCGCGCATTGCGGGCAAGCTTGAGCATGGCGGAGACAGGCGTTTCAAGATCTGCCACCAGCCGCGTCGAAACGATCTGCGCCGCCCCCCTGTCATAGGCTTTGGCGAAGTCGTCGTAGGAGGGAGAGATTGCCATCACTCAAATTTCCTCATGCTGAGGTGCTTTGCCGAAGGCAAAGCCTCGAAGCATTGCCAACGTCAGGCACACCCTTCGAGGCGCGTTCCGCTCGCACCTCAGGGTGAGGAAGTTTTCGGTCAGGCAACAAAGGGTGATACAACTTCAATGTTCATACTCTGGTGAAGATCAGGGTTACTGCGTTTGCGTTCCCGAGATCTGACGCCAGAGCGTTTCGTTGATGGCGACACCGGCTTGTCCCTGCAGGTGGCCGAGATAAGAGGTGAGCAAGTCGTTGGCCGATCCATCCTTGATCGTGCTGGCGATGGTTTTCGCTTCCTCGGAAGCGGCATCGAACGGCGCCAGCACCACCGCCTGGGATTGCATCACCCTGGCTCCCTTGCCGTCCGGTTCGAGCGCAAAGGCGAATCCGTTCTCCGGCACGGAGAAAAGTGCCGCGATTGCGACCGCGTCAAAGCTCGCGTTGGTTTCACTGCGCTTCAACCCTTGCGCCGTTTGCACCGTAGTGCCCGCTTCCTGTGCCATGGTTTCCAGCGGCACGCCGCTTTTGGCGCGCTCCACCATGGCCTTGGCCTTGTCGGCAGCGAGCCTGCGCACTTTGCCCGCGGTGATGTCGGCAATCACCTGCTGGCGCACTGTTTCGAGCGGCTTGATCTTGGCCGGTATCACCTCGCGCACCTCATACCAGATATAGCCGTCTCCCGCCGGCAGCGGATTGTTGTCGACACCCACATCGCTTGCGAA
>JACMJT010000494.1 GCA_014380505.1 Hyphomicrobiales bacterium
ATATCGAGTATCTGGACGAAGAGGGCGATGGCGGCCACGCCCTCATCGTCCAGATACTCGATATGGTCGACGGAGAGAGCGCCCAAGCGGGCGGCAAGCTTGGCACCACCAAGGTTGGACAACTGCTCCGCATGGAGCTTGACCGGCAGGCCCAGGGCCTTGGCCGCCTTGAACACAAGCTCGGTTTCCTCAACCGAAAAGGCAATGCCTTCGCAAAACCCGTCAACGGCGTCGGCCAAACGGGCGGAGGCGGCGGCGGGAAGCGACTGCTCGCACACGAGCGCCACATAGTCCGCCCGGCGATCCTTGAACTCCGGGGGAAATGTGTGGGCGCCAAGGAACGTGGTGACGACGTCGACGGGGCGCTCTTTGCTAAGTTGGCGCGCTACCCGCAGCATGCGGAGTTCCGTCTCGACATCGAGTCCGTAGCCGGATTTGATTTCGATGGTGGTGATGCCTTCCGCCAGCAGCGTATCAAGCCGCTTCAAGCCCGAGGCCAGCAGCTCCGCTTCGCTCGCGGCCCGCGTCGCCCGGACCGTCGAGGCGATACCGCCTCCGGCCTTGGCAATGTCGGCGTAGGCGGCGCCATTGAGGCGCATTTCGAATTCATTGGCCCGGTTGCCGCCATAAACGAGATGGGTATGACAATCGATCAGGCCCGGCGTCACCAGCCGGCCGCCGCAATCGGTCGCGGGCAGCTTCGGTGCGGCAGCGCGCGGGCCAGCCCAGACGATGTGGCCTTCCTCGATATGAACAGTGGCATCGGGGATCAGGCCGTAGCCGCCCACCATGGTCGCGAGGTTCAGATTTGTCAGAAGCATCGGCAAAAACCACTTGTATAAGGTTGTATATACAATATACTCATTCCCATGAAAAGCAACAAATTACATTTTTCCCAGGCCCTCACCTTGCAGGGGTGGCAGGACGACGTAACGGTTGACCTTGACTCAAACGGCAGCATTCAAAAAGTCACCGCCAATTCCAAAGCGGGCGAGCACATCGGCGGCATCGCCGTTCCGGCCATGCCAAATGCCCATTGCCATGCCCATCAGCGCTTCATGCTTGGTCTGGCCGAGCGGGCGGGGCCGGGGGCCGACAGTTTCTGGACATGGCGGGAAGCGATGTATGGATTTGCACTCAGGCTTTCTCCGGAAGATCTGGAGGCGGTGGCCGCCCAGCTTTATTTGGAGATGCTGAAAAGCGGCTTCTCGGTGGTGGGCGAGTTCCAGTATCTCCACCATCAGCCGGATGGAACGCCCTATGACGAGCCGGCCGAACTCAGCCTGCGCTGTCTTTCAGCGGCCGAGACGACCGGCATCGCCATCACCATGCTGCCCACGCTCTACAGTTTCGGCGGTTTCGGCGGCCAGCCACCGGTTGAGGGCCAGCGGCGCTTCATCAATGGCGCGGACCGCTATCTGGGCATTTACCGCACGCTGAATTCAGCATGCGGTAACCATCCGCTGCGCCGTCTCGGCATCTCGCCACACAGTTACCGCGCCGTTACCGTCGATCTGCTGAAGACCGTCATCGGCGGCATCGATGCCGCCTCGCCCATCCATATCCATGTGGCCGAACAGACCAAGGAAGTGGACGATTGCCTCGCCTGGAGCGGTAAACGCCCGGTGGAGTTGATGCTGGAGAGTTTCGATGTGTCGAAGCGCTGGTGCGCCATCCACGCGACACACATGACCGATGTCGAGATGGCAAGGCTTGCCAAATCAGGCGCCATCGCCGGCCTGTGCCCCACCACCGAAGCCAATCTTGGCGACGGCATTTTCCCGGCGGATCGCTTTCTCAAGGCAGGCGGCGGCATCGCCATCGGTTCGGACAGCAACATTTCCGTGTCCCCGGCGGAAGACTTGCGCATGCTGGAATATTCCCAGCGGCTGCGCGACCGCACCCGCAATGCGCTGGCCTCCGGCCCCGGCCAATCCACCGGGCGCAGCCTGTTCGATGCAGCCCTCAAGGGCGGAGCCACCGCCATGACACAGCCCGTGGGCGCCATCGCTCCCGGCTACCGCGCCGACATCGCCGTGCTCGATGACGGGCATCCTTCCCTCATCGGGCGAAGCGGCGACACTCTGCTCGACACCTGGATTTTTTCCGGGGGCAATGCGTGCGTCAAAGATATGTTCGTGGGCGGCCGCCAGGTGGTCAAGGACCGGCGGCATTTCGCCGAAGAAAAAATTGCCCGCGATTTCCAATCCGCTGTAAAAAGGCTCGCCCAATGATCCGCATCGGTGCCCAACCCATATCGCTCGACCATGTGCGAGCCGCCCTCGCCGGCCCCATCAAGGTCGAGCTGACCCCCAAGGCGCGCTCGCTCATCGAACGCAGTGCTGCCACCGTCACGCGGCTCCTGGCCTCGGGCGAGCCCATCTACGGCGTCAACACCGGCTTCGGAAAACTCGCCAAGACGCGCATCGCGGCCAAGGACCTGTCGGCGCTGCAAATCAACATCGTGCGCTCCCACGCGGCGGGCGTCGGAGCGCCACTGGATGCAGG
>JACMJT010000062.1 GCA_014380505.1 Hyphomicrobiales bacterium
GCCGCGAAATGGTCGACGGCAGTCGCGGAAATTCCGAAGGGCGAAGCCACCGGCAATCTCGAAGTCCGCGCCAACAGCCAGGTGCTGAAGATCGAGCATGATGATTCCGGTAAAGTCACCGGCGTCGTCTACGCCGACAAGGATGGCGCCCAGCACATGCAGAAGGCACGCGTTGTGTGCGTGGCCGGCAACACTATCGAAAGCCCGCGCCTGCTGCTGAATTCGGCGTCGTCGAAATATCCCGACGGGCTTGCCAATTCCTCCGGTCAGGTGGGCAAGAACTACATGCGGCACATGACGGGATCGGTTTACGCCACCTTTGAAAAGCCGGTCTACATGTATCGCGGCACGACCATGGCGGGCATCGTCCAGGATGAGGCGCGCAATGACCCGTCACGCGGGTTTGTTGGCGGTTATGAAATGGAAACCCTGTCGCTGGGGCTACCGTTTATGGCGGCCTTTCTTGACCCCGGCGCCTGGGGGCGCGACTTTTCCGGGGTACTGGATCCTATGCCAACATGGCGGGCATGTGGCTTGTGGGCGAGGACATGCCGCAGGAGTCGAACCGGGTGAGCCTGCACGCAACCGAGAAGGACCAATACGGTCTGCCGGTGCCTAACGTCCATTTCGACGATCACCCCAACGACGTCGCGATGCGCGAGCACGCCTTCAAGCAAGGCGCGGCGGTTTACGATGCGGTCGGCGCGCTGAAGACTATCCGCACCCCGCCCTATCCCTCGACCCACAATCTCGGCACCAACCGGATGAGCGAGAAGGCGAGCGACGGCGTGGTCAACAAGCATGGCCAGACTCACGACATCGCGAACCTGTTCATCTCGGACGGCAGCCAGTTCACCACGGGTGCCGCTGAAAATCCGACGCTCACGATTGTGGCGCTTGCGATCCGCCAGGCCGACCACATCGCCGGCGAGATGGCCAAAAACACCATCTGATTTTTGGACCAAAAGTACCGTCTGGGCCGCCCCTTAAGGGGCGGCCTTACTTATGACGCCGGTCCTTGGCGGCGCAGCGATCACCACGAAGCCGACAATTGGCTGCTTTGATTTTTTTCTTAGTAGTAGGATTTTATCTTGACACCGCGCGGTGAACGAGCTATATTCACCATTCTCCCGAAAAAGGCTCTAGCCCCTCATCTCATGGTGAGCGCGGCGGCGCGTTTCGACACACTTCTTAAGAGCCATTTAATTTCTGCCAAATAGATTTTGGCGCGTTTCGAGGAACGAGAGCCCATGAAAAGAACCAGCTTGATGATCGCGCTGTTTTTAACGGCAGCGCTTGCAGGATGCTCCGAGACCGTTCCCACCGGAGACCCGGCCGCGCTCCTGGACCAGGAATTGCGCGGCTATGAGGCGCCGGTGGGTGTCATGATGGGTTTGAACGAGACGCCCTATTGGGTGCACAGCGCGGTTGCGGAATTCCGGCCGGCGGGAGACAGCGACCTGCCGGTTAAAATAGAAGATCTCAAATCGCTGGGGAGTTGCACCTTCGAGGCTCCCCGCCCCGAGGAAATTCTGGCAAAGGTCCAGGTCGACGGCAGCAATATGAAAAGCCCGGTCTATGCCGTTTCCCGGCAGGAGATGGGTGAGCGCACCAAGAACTATATCGTCAATCTCAAAGCCGGCCACGACATCGTGCCATTCAATGGGCGCGACGATCGAATGGGCATTGTCGATGTGGTGGTTACCGAGAAAGCGAAACCCGTTTACCTGGTTATCGCCTATAATTTACCGACGATTTTCAATCTTCAACTGGTCGAAGGTGCGCGCGTATCGCGGATCGCGCTGATTGGCTTTGGCGCAGCCGGGGTCGCCAACGCCGACCCGGCGGTGCAAATTCAATCGCTGACGGGAAAGGCAATGCAGTCTTGCAACGTGATGCCAGTTCGTGAGCCCGCCGATCACTGGCTGTTTGTGCAAAATGCAAAGGAAGACTCCAGCCTGAAGGATGCGCTGGAGCAGAATTTTTCGATGTATCGGGATTTTTCCGCGTGGTACCGCAAGAATTTCGGCTCCTCAAGCGGCGATGATTCCGTTGGCGCCATGACCGCCAGCCATGTGCTGGTGGGGCCCGTGCCGCAAACGCGGGAAGCTCGCGCGAAATTCAAACCACTGGAAGGGGCAACGCTGCTGCTCAGCAAGAACGACCATATTTTCGTGGGCGAAGAGGCGGCCTACGAGAAAAAATATAAACACGTCATTGTCGACGCGGCGACAAAAATGGCGGGCGGCGACCTTAGCAAATTGATGCCGACACAATAATTGGAAACTCGCCAAAGAAGCAGTCTCGCGCCTGCTTCGGCGGGAGCGGCCGGGGGATGCAGGCGCGAGACACGCGGGGGGTACTTCCGTTGATTGAAGACTTGCCCGGCGACGCTTACAGGCGGCGCTGACCCCTCGATGAACAGCGATCCCGGAAGCGCATCAATTCGGTGATCGGATCCACGTCATAGGGCAGACCCTGGCCATAACGCAGTTCGCCCCGAGTGAGGCCGATGTCCGAGAGAATATAATCGTCGAACTGCTCCAGTTTGCGGAGATAGCGGCGGGTAACCCAGTTGCGGAGGATGCGCTGAAGCAGGGGAAAGGCAAAAGCACGGTCCCGGAAAATGGCTTCGTTACGGATGTAGTCGCGCATGGCGTCACCTAGATTGTCCCTATTGTCTCGATTCATTCTGCTTGAATGTCTCTGAAAAACAATATACTATAGGGGTACAATATCGATCAAGGGAAACATTGTCACCATGACAACTTGGATACCTCAACTCGCTCCTAACCGGCCCCGATACGTGGCTATCGCTGAAGCCATGCGGTCGGATCTGCTGAATGGTGTGCTGAAACCGGGCGATCAGCTTCCCACCCATCGCGATCTTGCCTACCGGCTGGGCGTCACCACCGGCACGGTGACGCGGGCCTACGCGGAGGCGGAGAAGCTTGGCATCCTCGTTGGCGAGGTGGGGCGCGGCAGTTTCCTGCGGGCGCCGGGAGCACAAGCCCATCTTTTTCAGGCCGCCAACCAAAATGACGAGCATGTGGTGGACTTGTCCCATGCGTCTCCACCGCTGGTGCAGGACCGCCATTTTTTGGATCAGGGCTTGCGCCACATCATGTCGTCGCCGTCGCGGATCGACCTTCTCGATTATACGCCGCCCGAGGGCCATCCGCTGCACCGCGCAATGGGCGTCACCTGGCTGGCGCGCAGCGGCATTACGGTGCCGGAGCAACAGGTGGTGGTGACATCGGGCGCCCATGCCGCACTCATTTCCTGTCTCGCAGCGGTGAGTCAGCATGGGGAGCGGCTGTTCGCTGAAGGGCTCAACTATCCGACCTTGAAACCCATTGCCCGGCATCTGGGTCTCACACTTGTGCCGATCGAAATGGATGATGGGGGGATCGTGCCGGAAGCCCTCGATCGCGCGGCGCGTGCCGGAGAAGCCCGCATTCTTTATATCGTGCCGACATTGCAAAACCCGACAACCAGCACCCTGTCGCTGGAACGGCGCAACGCCATCGTCGATATTGCCCGGCGCTACGGACTTACCATCATCGAGGACGATATCTTCCGGTTGCTCGATCCCAGGCTTCAGCCACCGACCCTATACACATTGGCGCCGGAACGGACTTATCACGTCACCAGTATTTCAAAGACGCTGGCGCCGGGCCTCCGCGTTGGTTTCGTAGCAACGCCTGCCGGCAAAACCGACACGCTGATGCGCCACCAAACAGTGGCGAGCGGGCGGGCCGTTGGTCTTGCCGCGGAGGTCGCCCGCTGCTGGATCGAGGGCGAAGCGGCGGACAAAATCCTTTCGGCCATCATCGCCGAGAACGGCGTGCGACGCGCCATGGCGCTGGAAATTTTCAAGGACCGGACGATTCATTGCAAACCCGGCGCGCCTTACCTCTGGCTCAAATTGCCGGAGCACTGGCGGCCCGGTGAATTCGCTCGCGCCGCCCAGGAACGGGGCATACGGGTGACATCCGGCACCGCATTCGCCATTGATCGCAGGGCCGACGACCAGGGTGTTCGCGCCTGTTTAGGCGGCAGTGTGAGCCGGGATGGTTTGCGCCGGGCGCTGGTGGCGCTGAACGCCCTGCTCGACGAATTGCCCGGCGACGAGCTTCACAGTGTCGCCTGATAGAGTGCTCATTCCCCTTACTCATCATACCAGTGCTCTACACGGTATTTTTCAGGGTCCGAGACGATGGCCGGGGCAAGCCCGGTCATGATGAGAATTCTTGAGAGGGGAATTTACCATGTTGGCCAAATACAACACTTGACGTTAAGCGTGGCGCGGCTTATGTGCTGCGTTAGCTGTTAGCACTCCCATCTATTGAGTGCCAGCAGGTGCCGGGTGATCCGGCCCAAACCTCTAAAA
>JACMJT010000495.1 GCA_014380505.1 Hyphomicrobiales bacterium
AAAGCCGGGGTACATGATAGATATGGATTCCGGCTTTCGCCGGAATGACGAAATTAAGTCGGTCGCAAATAGTTCCAGCCGCTCCACCGTGTCGCCGTTGGTGCGCCAAGGATCGGTACTCAGGTTCTGCAATGCCTCGGGCGTCGGACCGATCCATGGCTCCGCCATGGCGGAAGTGAGTGGATCGAAATCGCTGAAGCCGAAATCTTTGGCGAGCGCTCGTATCAGCGATTGATCGCCGCCTTCGCCAAGGCCGCGCGGCACGCGGGTCAGCGCCACCAGCAGATCGGTTTCGAGCCGGCCTTCGGGCGATGAACCGAGAATATGCAGGCCGTCGCGTATCTGCGCTTCCTTCAAATCGCAGAGAAAAGCGTCCAGCTTCTGCAAGTCGCCGTCGTCGTCGCCGGTGAAACCGGCATCGAGGTCGAGCTTGTTGTGGCGCGTAAGATCGAGAATGGTTTTCTTCAAGGCCGCGAGCCGGCGCCGGTCGAGCCCTGAAGCCAGATAATATTCATCGACGAGAGCTTCGAGGTCCTTGAGCGGGCCATAGGTTTCCGCACGGGTGAGCGGCGGCGTCAGATGATCGATGATGACAGCACCGGTGCGGCGTTTCGCTTGCGTGCCTTCGCCCGGATCGTTGACGATGAACGGATAAAGCTGTGGCAGGGGTCCGTGGGCGATCTCGGGATAGCATTCACTGGAGAGCGCATTGGCCTTGCCCGGCAG
Organism: Hyphomicrobiales bacterium; assembly: GCA_014380505.1. The sequence continues at coordinate 727 of JACMJT010000495.1, forward strand.
CCATTCGAGATTGCCGTGCTTGCCGTTGTGGATCAAAGCTTGGGCGCCGAACTCATGCCTGAGCCAGAAGTAAAACGCGAGATAGCCGTGGGGAGGCACGAGTGCCGGATCGTGATAGGTCGATTTTGGATCGATGTCGTAGCCTCGCGACGGTTGGATCGCCACGGCGGCATTGCCGTAGAGCCGGACGGGCAGATGGAATGCGCCATCGGCGAAAAAGGGATCGCGCTCCGGTTCGCCCCAGCGGGTGGTGATCTGTGTGCGGATGGTATCGGGCAGAGCGGAGAAGCGGATTTGATAAGCGGCCAGATCAATCACACACTCATCATGGCCGGGCTTGACCCGGCCATCCTGCATAAGGGATGCCCGGCTCAAGGCCGGGCATGATGAAAAGGGGGAAGCGTTGGTCGGGCCGCGCTGCAATTCCTCGATGATGCCGTTGCCCGTATCCGGGTAGTCCGTGATGCTATACCCCGCATCCCTCATCGCATTCAGAATCGCCACCGTGCTGGCGGGCGTGTCGTAGCCCACGCCGTTGGCGATGCGGCCGTCCTTGTTGGGATAGTTGGCGAGGATGATCGCTACCTTGCGATCCTGAGGCGCTGTGCGGCGCAGGCGCGCCCAGTTGGCGGCGAGATCGGCGACGAAATCGACGCGATCTTGAACCGGCCGGTAGGTGACGATTCGGCATTGGGTGGGCTCGTGCCAATGGCTATCGGCCTTGAAGGAGATGGCGCGCGACATGATGCGGCCGTCAAGTTCCGGCAGCACCACATTCATGGCAAGGTCGCGGAGGCCGAGGCCCTGTGAACTTCCACGCCAGCTTTCTTCTGAAGACCCGGCGAGAACGACTTGCAAGACGGGGCAATCGAAGCCTGCCAACGGATCGCCGCCGCCGCCCGAAGCGACGGCAAAACTGGTGGCATTGAGGATCACGTCCGGATTTTTTCTCGCAAGTGTTTCGCGCACCAGTGCTGCACTCGCTTCATCCTTGAGGCTCGAAACATAAAGCGCCACGCTGCCCAGGCCCCGGGCCTGCATGGCATCGGAAAGCGCGTCGAGGGGTGCGGTCTGGGAGCCTTCGACAACCGAGCGGTAGAAGATGATGGCGGCGGTGGGTTGGCCGGGCGTTGCCGTATCACGATGGATACCAGCCTTTGGCAGCGCCGCTGCGGGTTCTGGCGCTGCCATGTTCAGCAGCAGGTGATGGCAGTAGGCGAGAAACGCCCGCGCATTCTGTTCGCCGCCGATCGCTAGATAACGGTGAAGACGCTCGCAGTGGGTGGCGGCAATCGTCGAATGCGCCGTCAGCGCGGCATCGGGATTGGCATCGCCGGGCAATACCGCGAGCTTGATGTTCCGGGCCTCGGCAAGCGCTGCAATTTGATCGAGGCCGTAGCTCCAGTAGGAAGCTCCCCCCAGGAGGCGCAGAACAATGAGCTTGGCATGGCCCAGCGTCTTCTCGATATACAGATCGACGGAGAGATTGTGCTGGAGCTGCATGAGATTGGCGAGACGAAGGCTCGGTCCCCCGACCGCATCGTGAGCGCGGGCAAGGGACGCGATCTCGCTGTCGGCGGCGGTGAGCACCACGATGTCGGCAGGCGGCTGGTTAAGGTCCACCGCCTCGGCCGCGCCATCGATGACGCCCGATGTGGTGGCGAGGAGGTGCATCAGCCCCGGAGCTGGCGTTCGATCGCGGCGCGGTCCATGGTTTTGGCTCCGATCACCACCAGTTCGGTGGCTCGTGTTTCGCCCGGCTTCCATGGCCTGTCGAAATAGGAATCGAGCCTGGGTCCCACCGCCTGGATCAGCAACCGCGAGGCGGAGCCGGCAAGATCGGCGAAGCCCTTAAGGCGCAGGATATCGTGAGAGATAAGTGCCGTCTCGATGCGTTGGAGCAAGGCGTCCTTGCCGGCGGTCTGGCCGAGCGAAACCACAAACGTCACGAAGTCATCGTGGTCGTGCTGTGTCTCGCCTTCCATCTCGTGGTGCGAAAGGCGGTTGCCCATGTCGTCTTCGGCGGCGGCACCCACCCCCAGCAGAGTTGTGACGTCGAGAGCGCCATGTTTGGCGGGCACAAGGCGCGTGCCCTTGCGAACCCGCGACTTGAGCCCTTCCGAAAGCGCCTTGAACTCGCCGTCGGCGAGGAGATCGG
>JACMJT010000496.1 GCA_014380505.1 Hyphomicrobiales bacterium
GGGAGGGGCCGCCAATTCGGCCCTCTGGCTGCAGATTCACGCCGATACACTGGGCACACCCATCGAGTTGACCGAAGTTCCCGATGCTCCAGCCCTTGGCTCAGCCATCCTCGCAGCCCATGGCGCGGGGAAGTTCAGGACGATCGAGGAAGGCTGCCGCGCCATGGTGCGGCGCAAGTCGGTGATTGAACCTAATCCGCAGGCCACGCGTTTCTATGAAACGGAAATGCTGCCGCGTTACGCCAAGCTTTACGACGCGCTGAAGACGATACGCTCTACAGGGGCTTGAGACCCGCTTCGATCTCGGCGCGGCGGGTTTCGAGGAAGGGCGGCAGCGATAAGGTCTTGCCAAGACTGTCCATGCCTTCGTCGGTCGCAAAACCCGGACCGTCGGTGGCGATCTCAAAGAGAATGCCGTTGGGTTCGCGGAAGTAGAGGCTCTTGAACCAGAAGCGGTCCACCGGGCCGCTGTTGGCAATGTGCTTCTCCTTGAGACGCTGGGCCCAAGCCTGATAATCCGCAGACGGAATATTGAAGGCCACATGGTGGACGCCGCCAGACCCTTGACTCGCGCGCGGCAGGTTTGGCTCGACCGCCACGTGGAGTTCGGCCACCGGGCCGAGGCCTGCCATCTTGTAAACATGAGTATCATCGTAATGCCTGTCCGGCGTCATGCCCATAACGCCGGTTAGTATTTTATCGGTGGGTTTGAGATCCGGCACACTGATGGTGATGGGACCCAAACCTCGTATTTGATGCTCCGCCGGGACCGTGCTTTCGCTCCAGGCATGGGCATCGCCCGCGCCTTCGTCGTCCACAAGGCTGAGGCGTTGGCCCTCGTGGTCCTCGAAATCGAGAGTGAGGCGGCTATCGCGTTCTTGCATTTTTTGGTGTTTGACGCCGAGTGCCGCAAAGCGGTGCGACCAGTAATCCATGGATTTTTCGCCGTGGACGCGAAACCCTGTGCGGCAAATCGAATTGGTCCCGCGACGCTCAGCTCCCACGGGCCAGTCGAAGAAGGTGATATCGGTGCCGGGAGAGCCTACGCCATCGGCGTAGAACAGGTGATAGGCGCTCGGGTCATCCTGGTTGACGGTTTTCTTGACCAGCCGCAGGCCCAGCGTCTGGGTGTAAAATTGGTGATTACCCGGCGCATCGGCCGTAATCGCGGTGAGGTGGTGGAAGCCCTTCAGTTTCATAGTCAGATTCGCTCCGCCGATCTCTTATCCGTCACCCCGGCGAAAGCTGGGGTCCATGTTTGACATGGATTCCAGCTTTCGCTGGAATGACGGAATCTAAAAATTTATCCGCCCTGGATGCGAGGCAGGAGATAGATTTCAGCACCCGCCGGAAACTTTTCGCCCCAACTGTCGCGGAATATCTTGCCGTTGATTGAAACGGCGATGCCGCGGGCGATGTGCGGCGCCATGCCGGGATATTGCTCCTCGAGTTTGCGGAACATCTCGCGGATGCCATCGGCCTCGACCTCCACCGAGGATGCCCCACCCGCAGCGGGACGGAGCGCCCCCCAGAGGTGGACCTCGACCATCAGTGCTTTCTGGCGTCGTCGATCGCTTTCAAAATGCGGGGCGGCGACATGGGCAC
>JACMJT010000063.1 GCA_014380505.1 Hyphomicrobiales bacterium
CGGCGTCGAGCCGGAGTTTCATCTGATCAATGCCGACGGCACGGCGATTTCCGATCACCGCGATACCCAGGAGAAGCCCTGCTACGACCAGGCGGCGATCATGCGCCGCCTCGATGTCATCGGCGAAATCTGCACCACCATGACGGAACTTGGCTGGGGCCCCTATCAGAACGACCACGAGGACGCCAACGGCCAGTTCGAGATCAACTGGAACTTCAACGATGCGCTGACCACGGCCGACCAGCTCGCCTTTTTCAAATTCATGGTGAAGTCGATCGCCGAGAAGCATGGCCTTCGCGCCACCTTCATGCCGAAGCCCTTCATCAACTTGACCGGCAACGGTTGCCATGTGCATCTCTCGGTTTGGGACAACAAGGGCAAGACCAACCTATTCCACGACGCCAAGGGCGAACTTGGCCTGTCGCAGATGGCCTATCACTTCCTCGGGGGGTTGATGAACCATGCCGCCGCCATGACGGCCATCACCAATCCCACGGTCAACAGTTACAAGCGCATCAATGCGCCCCGCACCATCTCGGGCGCCACGTGGTCGCCCAGCTCCATCACCTTCGGCGGCAACAACCGCACCCACATGGTGCGCATTCCAGACGCGGGCCGCGCCGAATATCGCTTGGCCGACAACGCCGCCAATCCCTATCTGCTGCTGGCCTCGATCCTTGTGGCGGGCATGCATGGCGTTGATGAGAAAATGGACCCGGGCAAGCGCCTCGACATCGACATGTATGCGGAAGGCCATAAGGTCAAGGATGCCAAAAAACTGCCGCTCAACCTTCTTGATGCGCTCCGCAATTTCGAGAAAGACAGCTATCTCCAGCAGGCGCTGGGTGCCGAAGTCTCGGCCGGTTATCTCAAGCTCAAGCACAACGAGTGGAACCAGTACTGCCGCCACCTCACCCAGTGGGAACGCGACACGACGTTGGATTGTTGAGTGCTCGCACGCTGTTCATCCCCTCGATTCGTCACCCCGGCGAAAGCCGGGGTCCATGGCAGAGATGGATTCCGGCTTTCGCCGGAATGACGAAAGGCTGGACTGGTTAAACCCTCTCCTCCCTCGGCGATTTGCGGTACTTTGCCTTATAAGCCCGGCTGAAATGGCTGCCGCTGGAAAAGCCATTGGCCAGTGCCACGCCTGTGATCGATATGCCGGTCTGCCGCAACATCGCGCGGGCGTTGGCGAGGCGGATTTCCATGTACTGATCTTGAAAGCTCAAGCCGAGATGATTGGCGAACAGCCGGTCAAGCTGGCGGGTGGAGATGGCGAGACGTTTGGCTATCTCGGCGCGCGGCAAGGGGTCGCCCATGTTGCTCTCCATCATTTCGAGAGCGGCGATCAGCTTTGCATCGTTCACATGGTAGCGTTCGACGATGGAGGCGCGCTGCGCCCCGTGGGAGGGGCGCACGTCCGTGTGCAGGAACCAGTCGCTGACGCTCTGGGCCAGTGCCGCGCCATGGGTCTCGGCGATCAGCGCGTGCATCATGTCAAGCGGTGCGGTGCCGCCCGCACAGGTGATGCGCTTGCGGTCGATCACGAACAGCGAGCGCCGGACATGGACCAGCGGGAAGGCTTCGCGCAGTGCCGGCGCATGCTCCCAGTGAATGGTCATGCTGTGGCCATCCATCAGACCAGCCTTCGCCAATATGAAGGGGCCGCCCGAAATGCCGCCCACTCTCACCCCGGTTTTGGCGATGCGCCGGAGCCAGGCGAAGGTGGGGCGATGATCGAAGCGGGCCGGATTGCCGCCCGCCACGGCGAAAAGCAAATCGACAAGGGGCAACGGGGCTGTCAGGCGGGTACAGGGTGCGATGACGCCGCTTGAGGATTCGACAGAGGACATTGCCGCAAAGTTGGTCCAGCGGAACAATTGTTTGCCCGATAAGACATTGGCGGCGCGCATGGGTTCAACCACCGCCGCATAGGACATGAGCGGAAAACCCGGCAACAGCAGCAGGCCCACATGCTGTGAACTGGAAGTAGCCATGGACGTCTCTATAATGCCATTAGATGTCCCTGTCATGCATGACAAGGGCCGCTAAAACCCGATACAGTGAACGGAACAGGGGCCGCCGATGCGCTATTCCGTATTCTCCCTCCTCAAAAATACCTGGTCCGGCCACAAGAACTGGACGCCGGCGTGGCGCGAGCCCACGCCTAAAAAAACTTATGACGTCGTCATCGTCGGCGGCGGCGGCCATGGGCTGGCAACGGCCTATTATCTCGCCAAGGAACATGGCATCACCAATGTGGCGGTGATCGAAAAGGGCTGGCTCGGCTCCGGCAACGTCGGGCGCAACACCACCATCATCCGCTCCAACTACATGCTGCCCGGCAACAATCCATTTTACGAATGGTCCTTGAAACTGTGGGAGGGCCTCGAACAGGACTTCAACTTCAACGCCATGGTGTCGCAGCGGGGCGTCCTCAATCTTTTCCACACGGATGCCCAGCGCGATGCTGCCGCGCGCCGGGGCAATGCCATGCGGCTTGATGGCGTCGACGCGGAGCTGCTCGGCCGCGAGGACGTGCGCGACATGTACTCCTTCTTCGATTTCGACAATGCGCGCTTTCCTATCAGAGGCGGGCTGTTGCAGCGGCGCGGCGGCACGGTGCGCCACGATGCGGTGGCCTGGGGTTACGCGCGGGGAGCGGATTCGCGCGGCGTCGACATTATCCAGAATTGCGAAGTGACTGGCATCAAAATCGAGAACGGCAAGGTCCTCGGCGTAGAAACAAGCCGGGGCTTCATCGGCTGCACCAAGCTCGGCCTTGCTGCCGCCGGCAATTCATCGGAAGTGGCCGCCATGGCCGGCATGAAGCTGCCGATTGAAAGTCACGTGCTGCAAGCCTTCGTGTCGGAAGGTCTCAAGCCCTATATCGATGGCGTCATCACCTTCGGCGCGGGGCATTTCTACGTGTCGCAATCGGACAAGGGCGGACTTATCTTCGGTGGCGATCTCGATGGCTACAACTCCTATGCGAGACGCGGCAATCTGCCGACGGTCGAACATGTCATCGAAGGCGGCGTTGCCATGATCCCCGGCCTTGCCCGCGTGCGCGTGCTGCGCTCCTGGGGCGGCATCATGGATATGTCGATGGATGGCTCGCCCATCATCGACAAGACGCACATCGCAGGCCTCTATCTCAACGCCGGCTGGTGCTACGGCGGCTTCAAGGCAACACCCGCATCCGGCTGGTGCTTCGCCCACACCATCGCCCGCAACGAAGCCCACAAGCTCAACGCCGCCTACCGCCTCGACCGCTTCCGCCGAGGCTCCATGATCGACGAAAAAGGCCAGGGCGCCACGCCCAATTTGCATTGAGATGAAGATGAGCGGAACAGATCGTTTTTATTTTTCCTCTCCCATAGGGAGAGGGAGGGGCCCACGCGGAACGCGTGGGAGGGTGAGGGGTTACGGTGCTTATTGTCTCACACCCGATCCCCTCATCCTCCCATCGCCTGCGGCGATGGGCCCCTCCTTCTCCCCATGGGAGAAGGGATATTCCGTATGCTGATCAAATGCCCCCATTGCGGAACGCGGCCGGTCGAGGAATTCACCTTCCTCGGGGACGCTAAGCCGCAGCGCCCAACGTCCAACGATCCCTCCACCCTGGATCAGTGGTTCGACTATGTTTACCTCCGCGACAACCCCAAGGGCCGCTTCGATGAATATGTGCATCACTCGGGCGGCTGCCGCTCCTGGCTGGTGGTGACGCGCGATACGCAGACCCATGAAATCTTCGCCACCGTGACGGCGCGCGACTGGGCGAACCGGGCGGGAGCGAAAGCATGACCTCCTTCCGTCTCGACAACGGCGGCTTGATCGACCGCAACACCTCGCTCAACTTCCGCTTCGATGGCAAGCCCTTCACCGGGCATCCCGGCGATACGCTGGCCTCGGCCCTCATCGCCAATGGCGTCCATCTGATGGGGCGCTCGTTCAAGTATCACCGGCCGCGCGGGGTCATTTCCGCCGGTAGCTCGGAGCCCAACGCGCTGGTGGAACTGCGCGAGGGCGGGCGCAAGGAGGCCAACACCCGCGCCACCACAATCGAGCTTTACGATGGACTGGTGGCCCGCAGCCAGAACCGCTGGCCCTCGCTCGATTTCGACATCGGCGCCGTCAATGCGCTTGCCTCCTCCATGTTCGTCGCCAGCTTCTACTACAAGACCTTCATGTGGCCGAAGAGCTTCTGGGAAAAAATCTACGAGCCGCTGATCCGCCGCGCCGCGGGGCTAGGTTATGCATCGAAGGAACCTGACCCCGACAAATATGAGAAAGCCTACGCCCATTGCGATCTGCTGGTGGTGGGTTCCGGCCCCACGGGACTCATGGCGGCGCTGGCGGCGGCGCGGGGCGGCGCCCGCGTCATCCTCGCCGATGAAAGCGCGGCCCTGGGCGGCTCGCTGCTCAACGAGAATGAAGAAATCGACAGCATGTCCGGCCGTATCTGGGCGCATGACGTTATCGCCGAACTGGCAAGCCTGCCCAACGTCACGCTCATGCCGCGCACCACCATCTTCGGCTGGTATGACGGCAATATCTTCGGCACCGCCGAGCGGGTGAACGACCATGTGCTGGAACCTTCGCCCTATGAGCCGCGCCAGCGCTACTGGCGCATCATCGCCAAGCGCGCGGTGCTGGCAACGGGTGCAGAAGAGCGTCCCATCTGCTTCGGCGGCAATGATGTTCCCGGCGTGATGCTGGCCTCCGCCATGCGGACCTTCGCCAACCGCTATGGTGCGGCCTCGGGCAAATCGGCGGTGGTCTTCACCAACAATGATTCCGGCTATCGCACGGCCCGCGACATGAAAGCCCACGGCGTCCGTGTCGAAGCCATCATCGACAGCCGCGCCGGGTCTGCCGCCGATGCTGGCGCCGTGCCGGTGCTCCGTGGGCGGATGATCGTCAATGTCAAGGGCCGCAAGCGTGTGGAAGGCGTCTATCTCGACGATCACACCCATATCGCCTGCGATACGCTCGCCATGTCCGGGGGATGGAGTCCCATCGTCAATCTGCTGTGCCATCGCGGCGCCAAACCGCGCTGGGATGCCGGCATAGCAGGCTTTATTCCACCGGACGTGGGCCAGGGTTTCACCGTGGCGGGGTCGGCTGCCGGCAAGATGCTGTTGTCGGAATGTCTGATAGACGGCGCGGCCAAGGGCAGACCCGACGGCAAGCTGCCGCCCATCCCGAAATGCCGTGACGAAGCCTTCGCTATTACGCCGCTGTGGTGGGTGAAGCAATCGACCGGCAAGGCCTTCGTCGATTACCAGAATGATGTGACGCCGAAGGATCTGCCGCTGGCGGCCCAGGAAGGCTACCGCGATATCGAACTGGTCAAGCGCTACACCACGGCCGGCATGGCCACGGACCAGGGCAAGCTCGGCAATGTCAACGCCATCGCCATCCTGGCGGAAGCGACGGCCAAGACCATGGATCAGGTCAGCACCACGACGTTCCGGCCCTATTACACGCCGGTGTCTTTCGGTGCGCTGGCCGGCCCCTTCGTGGGCCATCACTTCCAGCCCGTGCGCAAAACGCCGCTCCATGA
>JACMJT010000497.1 GCA_014380505.1 Hyphomicrobiales bacterium
GCATTCGAGATGGGGGGCCTGGGCGAAACGAAGGAAACCGGGGGTGGCAAGCCGCATCATGACTTCGCCGAAGGTGATCACATCAGACATGGGGCGAGGATGCGGGAGAGAGCGCTGACGATGAAGAAAATTCTCCGGGTCGGACAGGATGAGGGCGTGATTGGAAGTAGGTGAGGTTCAGTCTGGAGAAATGGATGCGGCAACCGAGTCCCGAAGGGATTCAATCATCCAGCCCCGGGTTGGCGCGAAGCGCCTACCCCGGGAATTCCGCCACAGATGCATCAACCCCGACGGGGTTGAATCGAATGCACGCCACCAGGCCATGGGGCGCGGCTCCGCGTGTTGATCGGTCGATGGATTCAACCCCTTTCAGGGTTGGAGGTGTTCCGGGACTGCCTGTTCCCAGGGTAGCTCGTTCCTCGCAACCCTGGGCTGGTTGATTCAATCTCGTTGGGATTGAGGCGCCTCCAGGCATGGCTCGCAATCCTCACCCACTTCCACTCATACCCGCGGGATGGAGGGGCCGTCTGCGAACGATACTTTAAGCCCGGGCCCGCGCCGACGTGCGTGCGGTCGATGGAACTGGCAAAGATGCGGGAGAGGGCGGCTGGCGCCGGACATGGCCGGGCTGGGACTTTCCGGCCAGTTGGATTCCCACCATGCGCATAAGGAATGGCAGCGGCACGCGGTCTCGCTTCATCTTGCGCAGGGTGATCTGGACGATGTCTCCAAGAGAATGCTTGTCCAGGATGTCGGAGATCGCGTTCCGGACGTCGAACATGAGCATGCGCAGCCCGCAATGGGCTTCGTCCGGGCAGGTGCAGCGCTCGTAGGCGGTCTGGCTGACGCAGGAGATCGGAGCGAGCGGGCCATCGATCAGCCGGATGATTGCGCCGAACTTGATCGTATCCATGGGCTTGCCGAGCAGGTATCCGCCCCGTTTCCCCCGCTTGCTGACGAGGAACCCGCCGCCCTTGAGCTGCATGAGAATTTGTTCGAGGAATTTGACGGGCAGCTTTTCCTGCTCGGCGAGCTCACTGATCTGGACGATCGGTTTGCCCAGCGCGGACGCGATCCCGATGTCGATCATGGCGCGCAAGGCATATTCGCCGCGTTTGGAAATTCTCATCTCGACTCAAGCGATCAACTTATCGGCGGCAAGGCAAGCCCGGCAACCCGTTTGGCAGTCGGGAGGTGGCCGACTTTAAGTTAGTCCCTTAATGGGCAATCCCGGACTGGTGCATATCATCTCGGTGGTGAAAAGCTGCGCCACCTTCAAGCCGTGGCACAATCCGAAGACCCACCAGCCGGGTCTCAAGATGCAGACCGGCAAATGTCCCATCGTGGAAAAGTTCCCGCGCGGCTATCATTGGAGCGTGATGCAGGTGGAGTATTCGCTGGACTTGGTGTTCCGCCGACGCGAACGGCAGGCGCCCCTCTACGAAGAGATCAGCCGGCGCGCGGTACGAGGTCTTCCTTGCGGATGCCCCGGGTGCGCGGGAGA
>JACMJT010000498.1 GCA_014380505.1 Hyphomicrobiales bacterium
CACGAAACCGTAGATCATGGAAAGACCAAGCCCAGTGCCCTGACCCGGCGGCTTGGTGGTGTAGAACGGATCGAAGGCCCGCTCCTTCACCTCCGGTGTCATACCCGTTCCGGTATCCGTAACGCATAGCGAAACATACTGGCCTGGCGGCAGGTCTCGCTCGCTGGCCGCCCGTTCGTCCAACCACTTGTTCGCGGTTTCTATCGTCAGCCTCCCGCCGTTCGGCGCCATAGCGTCGCGGGCGTTGATGCAAAGGTTTAACAGCGAATTCTCAAGCTGGGACGGGTCGATCTTGGAGGTCCATAGTCCGCCGGCACCCACCACCTCCAACTCGATATCAGGACCGATACTGCGTCGGATCAGGTCCTCCATCCCTGCGATCAAACGGTTCACGTCAATCGGTTTTGGATCGAGGGTCTGACGCCGCGAGAATGCCAGGAGCCGCTGGGTGAGGGCTGCAGCTCGGCGCGCGGCCCCCTGGGCTGCATCGAGATAGCGCTCCGCCCCGGCCAGCTTGCCCTGCGCCATACGGCGTTCAAGCAGTTCCAGGCTGCCGCTAATTCCTGCTAAAAGGTTGTTGAAATCATGGGCAATCCCGCCGGTAAGCTGGCCCACGGCTTCCATCTTTTGCGCTTGACGTAGCGCGCTCTGAACCTGCACGAGTTGGCTGGTGCGCTCCTCGACCAGCCGCTCAAGGCTGGCGTTGATGTCCGAAAGGGCTTCAGTCACCTCCTTCTGGTCCTGGATATCGGTATTTGTGCCGATCCAGCGCAAGACCTGGCCGAACTGGCCTTTGATGGGTATCGCGCGGGCGAGGTGCCAACGCCATATTCCATCGGCGCGGCGCAGCCTGAACTGGGCCTCATATGTCTCGCCGCTCCCAAGGGAATTTAGCCAGCGCGGGATCGCTTCGGCCAAATCCCCCGGATGCACGATCACGCCCCACTCCGATCCATTCAGGCTGCCCGGCTCCGCGCCACTGTAGACGTAGACTTGCTCGTTGAACCAGTCGAGCTGGCCGTCGGGCTGGGCGGTCCAGACGTGGTTCGGCATGGCCCTGGCCAGCGTGCGGAAATTCTCCTCGCTGGCCTTGAGTTCGGCTTCTGCCCTGACCCTCTCGATGTGGGCCCAGGAGCGCTCCGTGACCTCCCGGATCACCGCCAGCTCGTCGGCCGACCAGAGGCGGGGAACCTTGTCGTGGATCGCCATCAGCGCTGTCAACCGACCCTCCTTGACCAGCGGCATGCAGATGGTGGCCGCTATGCCGATATTCTGGAAGGTCGCGGCTTCCTCAGGGGCGAGTTCCTTCAGATTATTGTTAATGATCAGGGGTTCACCGGCGTGCAGGTTGATCACTGCCAGCTCCCCGAAGTCGGTGAGGCTATAGTGGCCGACGATACTGGGCGATCCAGCCGCGCTCCAATCACCCCGGATGGTGAAGCCGTCCTGGTCTTCGTCCATGTCGGCATAGGCGCACACGGCAACCCTAAGGTGCTCGCCGACCATGCGCGTGGTGATAGCCATGATGGCGTCGGCGTCTTTGCTCCTGGCTGATTGCTTGCCAAGCGCGTCCAGAAAGCGCAGCCGCGCTTCGCTTCCGCGCAACGCTGCCTCGGCTTGCTGGCTTATGGTTATTTCCCTCGCCGCGCCGTGCATGCGAATCGTCTGCCTGGGCTCGCCACCGAAATAGACCTGGCCAGTGAGCGACAGGTAGCGCTGCGCTCCGCCTGGTAGGCAAACCCGGATGTCTTCATTCAACAGGCCGTCCCCGCCAGGGTCTGTTGCCCGGGCCACCGCTGCGGCGTAACGAGGGCGATCCTCGGGATGAATACGATCGAGCATAGTGCTGAGCAATAGAACGCGGTCTGGCGGCAGGCCGAACAACGCCCGCATTCGGCTGTCGCCTTCGATCCTGTCCTCCTGCGGATACCAGGTGAAGGCGCCCAGCGAGGCGGCGTCCAATGCCAGACGAAGGCGCTCCTCGACCTCCTGCAGGGCGGACTCAGGACGGTGCCGTTCTGTCACGTCGACGCCGTCGCGGAAGATGCCTCTAACGACACCATTGTCATCGGTGATCGGAGTGTAGATGAAGTTGAGGTAGCGCACTGCCCGCAAACGCTGCTATCCCACCTCGGCGCTCTCCGCCTGCAAGGCTTGGCCTGCCGCATCAGCCTGCTCGGGCAGTTCGTAGAAGTTTTGGCCAGCGATGTTCGGGGAAGCTCGCGCATGGGTATGTCGATCAACACCTTGCGATAAGTTTTGTGGACCAACTCCATCATATGTTCTGGCCCAGTCTAAAAAGGGCGAAGTGGGGCGCCTGTTCGAATTGGCGGCATTTACGCGCTGGCGGTCGGGGGTGTCTTTCGGATAATACACGTTCGGAGGGTTCGACAACGACGGCACGCACTCCACTCGAATGCGCGCTCAAATCGAACGCCGGTGAATAATCGCCGTTCATCCAGACCCGCTCGAGCGCGCCCGAGCGGTTCAAGCTCAGCTGGCCGACCTTCATCACATTGTCGCTAGAGTGGGCTACTTCGGACGGGCCTTCGCGGACGTTGCTCCCAGGCAGCACGGGGGTGTGGCCGCCCCGTAACACCGCATAGGCGTGTTTGTATATCATGATGCCATCTTCCCACAGAGCAGAGCCATCGGCGCTTGCGAGCCCCATGTCTAACCGCAGTCCTGTGGCTTGCTGGCTAAGTTTCTATCGGGCCAGCGACGGAGCCCGAATTATGCCATTGGCGAGCCATTTAGCTTTATGAGGCCAGAATGCTCCAATTAGACCGATTTCCGGTGTCTGAACAACCCCAGCCCACGCCATAAAGCTTAAGCTCAGCCACTAGAACCATCTATCCTCCTCGAGGTTCCGCAAAACCATGCCATCGCGCCGTCACGTTGACTTTTGCAATATTGGCCCAAAGCAAAGTAAGCCGTAGTTTGCGACCTTCAGAAATGCAGGGGTGAAGAGACCGCGACATTGTCGCGTTCGGCATCTGGCGCCAACGTCTGGCAGGATCGCCAATCAGGCAAATTTCAAAGCCCGTTATCGGGGAGAATTGGCAGGACCGCTGAAAGATAGCGCACCCACATCAGGCGGCGTCGCGCAACAGATGGCCTTCGCGCTTCCTGTTGATGAGGTTGAGAAGCTTGGCGGCGGCTTCTGCGTCGCACAAAGCCCGGTGATGATGCTCTAGTGAAATCTCATAAATGCCGCACAGGCTGCCGAGGCCATAGGAGCGGTGACCGGGATAGTGCCGCCGCATCCCGGCGCAGGTGCAGAACTTCGGGAACCGGAAGCGGCGGTCCAGCCTCACATATTCCTGCGAGATGAACCCGTAGTCGAAATTGACGTTGTGGGCGACGAATATGCCGTCGCCCATGAATTCCATCAGGCTGTCCGCGATTTCTGCAAACACCGGTGCGTCGCGCACCATCTCATTCGTGATGCCAGTCAGTCTTGTGATACTCGGGGGGATCGAGCGCCGCGGATTGATCATGCTGTGCCACTGATCGATCACGCAATGATTGCGCAGCTTGACCGCGCCAATCTCCGTGATGCGGTCAGAAGGAGCCCAGCTTCCTGTCGTCTCGATATCAATGACAACATAATCCTGGTTGGGATCGAATCGGTAGTCGGCACGGCAGATACCGGCGTCGAACCCGGCAGCCTGAAGCTGGCGCAGACGCGTCAGCTGGTTGCGGCGGATCGCATCGCCCTCGGCCTTGATCTCGACGAAGCTGATCACGCCGTCTTTTTGCAGCATAAAGTCCGGGAACCCGTCGCGC
>JACMJT010000499.1 GCA_014380505.1 Hyphomicrobiales bacterium
AGCACGATCTCCGCACCCGTCATCGAATCGCCCGTAGCCATTTGGTCCTCTTTCCTCGTTCTACCGTCAAACACAGCTTGTCATTTCAGGCAATAAAAAAGGCCCCCGAGGGAGCCTGTTTCCGCGCAACACCGAACCTGGAGGCTTAAGCCTCCACGGCGCTACGCGGTCCTACGATGAGAATAGTGTTCATGGGGAGGTTCTACGTGGACGGCCGAAAAACGTCAAGCCTCCCCAGCGCGGCAAGATTAACACTGTGTTTAGGGGTGCAACAGTTGCCAGCCCTTCATCTGCCTGCGCCACCAGGTCAATTGGCGTTTGATGTAATGGCGAGTGGCAATTTTGGCGTTCCCCACGGCCTCATCAAGATCGGCCTCGCCCCGGAGATATGCGGAAAGTTCCGGTATGCCGATAGCCTTCATCACTGGTAACGCAGGATCGAGATCGAGCAAGGCACGCACTTCGTCAAGGGCGCCTGCCGTTATCATCCGGTCGAAACGGGCTTCGGCGCGGGCATAAAGGACGTCCCTCGGAACATCGATGAAGATGCGCTCGACACTGGCATCCGCCAGAATCGCATCTTGACTTGCCCTTGCTTGCCAATGGGCCAAAGGCCTGCCCGTGCCTTCGATCACTTCAAGTGCCCGGATAATCCGCTGCCGGTCATTTGGCTTAAGACGCCCTGCCCCATGCGGGTCGCGGTGAAGCAATTCCCCATGGAGATCGCCCGTAAAGCTTCGCCATTTTTCCCGAATGCCCGGAGCAATGGCGGGAACGTCCGCCAACCCTTGCTCCAGCGCCTTGAAATACAGTCCTGTTCCGCCGGTGACAATCGGCAATAGCCCTTCGCCCCATGCTTGTTCCAGTGCCGCCGAGGCATCGGTCAGCCAGCGGGCCACCGAATAGTTCTCGCGGCCCGGAATATGGCCATAGAGCTTGTGAGGCACCTGGGCCTCCTCTCCCGGTGACGGGCGCGCCGATAGGATGCGCAACTCGGCATAGACCTGCAGGGCGTCGGCATTGATGATGACACCGTCCTGTTCTTTTGCGAGGCTTAGCGCAAGCGCGGACTTGCCGCTGGCGGTGGGGCCTGCAATAAGCAGCGCGCGCCTGGTGGATGATTTGGCCATATGGATTCCGTTGCCGTTCTCATAGCAGCCCCGGGCTCGGGTGCAATTGGCTCTGACATCATGGCAATGCTGCGTGAATTTGGCGCGGGACCTTTACGCTGGCTGGCGGAGGTGGAAGCCGTCGAGGTAGAGGCTTTTGAGCGACTGGGTGAATTCCGTGTGGCCATCGCCGGCTTACCCATCGACCTCGCCGTCGTGCCGAAGGCCAACCGCCGCAAGCGGCTGCTTATCGCCGACATGGATTCAACCATGATCGGGCAGGAATGTATCGACGAGCTGGGCGTCATGGCGGGCGCCGGCGAGGCCATCAAGGCCATCACCTGTCGCACCATGCGGGGAGAACTAGACTTCGCCGAGGCGCTCCGCCAGCGCGTGGGTCTGATGCGAGGTCTCGAGGAGGGAGCCATCGGGACGATCCTCCGTGATCGGATCACCTATGCCTCGGGAGGCGCCACGCTGGTGGCCACCATGAAAGCAAATCGCGCCCATACAGCACTTGTCTCCGGCGGCTTCCGGCAATTCACCACCGCGGTTGCCGATCATCTCGGCTTCGATAGCCATCAAGCCAACGATCTTATCATTGAGAACGGCAGGTTGGCGGGAGCCGTCCATGAACCCGTGCTCGGGCAGGAGGCGAAAGTGGCGATACTCAAGAGTTTGACACGGGAGCTTTCAATCAGCGAGAACGACGCGCTGGCCGTTGGCGACGGCGCCAACGACATCCCCATGCTGCTCGCCGCCGGCATGGGGGTGGCGCTCCACGCCAAACCAAAGGTGCGTGAACAGGCCCGCATTGCCATCGACCATGGTGACTTGACGGCCCTGCTTTATCTACAGGGTTACACCAAGGCGCAGTTCATTAACGCATGAAGGAAAGATAATGACGCTCAAGATCATTGGCGCTGGCTATGGCCGCACGGGAACCATGTCCACCTATACGGCTCTTAAGCAGCTGGGCTTTCCCTGCTACCACATGATCGAAGTGATCCAGAACAAGGCCAACAAATCGCACCTCGATTTCTGGCGGAACGTTGCCAACACGCCGGCTGGAGCTCAACACGAATGGGAAAAGGTCTTCGCCAATTATACTGCGGCGGTCGACTTCCCGGCGAGTTGCGTCTGGCGCGAACTGGTGCTGGCGTATCCAGATGCCAAAGTCCTGTTGACGCTTCATCCCAAGGGGGCCGAGGCCTGGTATGAGAGCACCATCGACACGATCTATTTCACCGAGAATGTCTGGCAGTTCAAAGTGCTGGAATGGGCAACGCCGTTCGGCCGGAAATTCGGCGACATGTCGCGGAAGCTTATCTGGAAGAGAGCGCTCAAGGGCACCATGGACGATCGCAACCGCGCCATCGCCCAATACCGGCAACA
>JACMJT010000500.1 GCA_014380505.1 Hyphomicrobiales bacterium
AGCGTGGCGAACATTCCCGTCACTCCGCCGCTTCGAGATTGCGCGCGTTCTTGAGCGCCGAGCATTCCGCCATGGTCCGTGACGCCCGTGCGATCGGGTTGGTAAGGTAAAAGTCCTTGATGCTCGAACGGAACGGTTCGGACGACATCTTGCCCTCGGCTTTCGCCAGATCGGCAAGCTCTCCGGCGTTGGCGGGTGTCAACTGGTCGAGGCGGGCGAGGTGGGGCGCGATCGTATACATGGCGGCGCGTAATTCAGCGATGTTGTTCCATGGCAACTTGGCAGACAGGGCATCCGAAAGCGCCCGGAGGATGGCCCAATCCTCGCGGGCATCGCCCGGCGGGAAGGCGGCTCTGGCCGTCATCTGCGGACGGCCCTCGGTGTTCACATACGTCACCGATTTCTCGGTGTAGGCAGCACCGGGCAAGATTACATCGGCGCGGTGGGCTCCCGCATCGCCATGGGTGCCCTGGTAGATTACAAACGTCCCGCCAAGTGCGGTGGTATCAATCTCGTCGGCGCCAAGCAGGAACAACACATCGAGTTCGCCTTTACCGGAGGCTTCGAGCATTTTGCGCGTGGACTTGCCACCCTCCTTCGATGGCAACGCACAAACATCCAGCGCTCCCACGCGGCCTGCGGCGGTGTGAAGAACGTTGAAGCCGTTCCAGCCCTCCTTGATGACGCCGATGGCCTGGGCTGCCTTGACGGCGGTGGCCAGCACCGCCGCGCCATCGGGACGCGCAAGTGCTCCGTGGCCCAGGATAACCATGGGCTTCTGCGACGTGGCCGGCGTGTGATCCACAAAGCGGGCGAGCGTTTCGGGTCCAGCACCGAGATACGTGTAGGGATAGGTGAGGTCAGCCTGTTCGCCAATTACACCGATGACGCAGCCGCCCCGGAGATAGCGCTTGCGGATGCGCGCATTGAGCACCGGCGCCTCGAGGCGCGGATTGCTGCCGATCAGCATGATGGCGTCGACGTCTTCAATCGCCGCAATGCCGCTGTTGAAAATATACCCGGCACGCCCGCCCTGCTCGCCCAGTGGCGTGCCATCCTGGCGGCAATCGATATTCCCGATGGCTAGTTTTTCCGCCAACTGGCGAATCGAGAAGGCCTCTTCCGCGCCGACGAGATCGCCGAGAATAATGCCTATGCGCTCCGGCGCTGTTGCTTTCACCTTCTGGGCGATGCGCTGAAAGGCCTCGGCCCATGTGGCGGCGCGAAGCTTGCCGAATTCGCGGATATAGGGGCGGTCGAGGCGCTGAGTGCGAAGTCCGTCCCATACGAAGCGCGTCTTGTCGGAAATCCACTCCTCGTTCACATCCTCATGGGTGCGCGGCAGGATGCGCATAACTTCCCGGTCGCGAGCGTCGACGCGGATGTTTGAACCCACCGCATCCATGGCGTCGATAGTCTCAGTCTTGCGCAGTTCCCAGGGTCTCGCCTTGTATTCATAGGAAGCATTGACGAGCGCGCCCACTGGGCACAGGTCTATGATGTTGCCTTGCAGCTCGGAGGAAAGTGCGCGGCTGAGATAGTTGGTGATCTCCATATCCTCGCCGCGGCCAGTAGCTCCCAATTCCTCCACCCCCGCGACCTCCGCCACAAACCGCACACAGCGCGTACATTGGATGCAGCGGTTCATGTGGGTGTTGACGAGCGGCCCCAGATACTTGTCTTCGAGCGCGCGCTTGTTCTCGTAGAAGCGGTTTTTCGAAATGCCATAGGCTACGGCCTGGTCTTGCAAATCGCATTCGCCCCCCTGGTCGCAGATCGGGCAATCGAGGGGATGGTTGATGAGCAGGAATTCCATGACGCCTTCGCGCGCCTTCTTGACCAGCGGCGTGCGGGTGAACACTTCCGGCGGCTCGCCATTGGGGCCGGGGCGCAGATCATTCACCGACATGGCGCAGGAGGCCTGAGGCTTCGGCGTGCCTTTAACCTCGACCAGGCACATGCGACAGTTGCCGGCAATCGACAGGCGCTCGTGATAGCAGAAGCGCGGAATCTCCGCGCCCGCCATCTCGCACGCCTGGAGCAGCGTGGTTCCGTTCTCGAATTCAAGTTCAGTGCCGTCGATGTTGAGTTTTGGCATTGCC
>JACMJT010000501.1 GCA_014380505.1 Hyphomicrobiales bacterium
GACGGCAAGCTCTACGCCGCGATGCATGGCGGCAACCTGATACGCATGGAACCGGACGGCTCGAAGCAGGAAGTGTTCGCAAACACCGGCGGGCGCGTGCTTGGCTTTGACTTCGATGGCCAGGGCCGCATGATTGCCGCGGATGCCATGAAGGGGCTGCTGGCCATCACCCCCGACGGCCAAGCGACTGTGCTTTCTGATCGCGTTAGCCTCAATGATCCGATCCGCTATGCCGACGGTGTCGTCGTGGCGCCAGACGGAATCATCTATTTCACCGATGCATCCACGCGCTTTGCTCCTGCGGAATGGGGCGGCACGTATCCGGCGAGTGTGCTCGACATCATGGAGCAGGCCGCGAGCGGCCGTGTACTTGCCCATGATCCGGCGACCGGGAGCACGCGCATCGTGGCGCGCGGATTCTCTTTCGCCAACGGGATCGCCTTGTCGTCCGACGGCCATTCCCTGTTTGTGAACGAAACGGGCCGCTACCGCCTCTGGAAAATTGACAGCCTGGCAAACGATCTTGACGTGCAAAGCGGATCGCCGCAGGCCAGGGTGCTGCTCGACAACCTGCCGGGCTACCCGGACAATCTGATGCGCGGGCGCGATGGCCGCATCTGGGTTGGACTATTCAAGCCGCGCAACCCGGCAGCCGACAGCCTTGCCGAGCGGCCGTTCCTTCGAAAGATCCTGCTGAGGCTGCCGCGGTTCCTTTTGCCGCTTGGTGAGTCGTACGGACACGTCTTCGCCATCGACGAGGAGGGCCGCGTTACAGCCAGCCTACAGGACCCGAGTGGCGCCTATCCCGAGGCCACTGGTGCGACCGAGACCGCCGATCGCCTCTATATCCACCGCCTGCATGCACACGGGATAGGCTGGCTGCCGCGATAACGCGCGCACGGGACACAGATGGGGCGACGATGAGTCACCTAGCGCCGAGCCAAGTGCCCATGGTGTCTTGGCCACAGGCAGACGCCATGCCCGCGGCAGTCGACGGCGATGGGGTTTTGGCGTGACCCAGATCTTCATCTCAACGTCCTTTGGAGAGCATCATGAAACATGCCAGTCTATCGGAGCGGAAGTTTGGTTTCCGCATTCATGCGATCGTTTTCGTCCTGGTTATGGCGCTTCTTGTGGTCATCAATCTGTTGACCGGCTCGCCCTATTGGGTGTTGTGGGTACTGCTGGGCTGGGGCATCGGTCTTTTGGCCCATTGGTGGTTTGTCCTGGGTCCCGGCGCTGGCAAGAGCGGAACCACCTGATCTCAAGCCTCCGCGTTGGTCATTCCGTCACGCAGCGATTGAATTTTGCGATTAAGATCGATGATCTCCGGCACGCTCAATCCGGAACGGCGGAACAGCGTCTCTGTGAGGCAGCCCGTCTTGGCATGAAGCTTGGTGCCCTTCGGGCTCAGATGGACTTGGACCTGGCGTTCATCCGAGGTGCCGCGCTGGCGCGTCACAAATCCCGCAGTTTCAAGCCGTTTCACGGCCGGCGTGATGGTGCTGGGCTCCAGTGCCAACCTGTCGGCAATGGCCGAAATGGTCAGGCCGTCTTCTTCCCAAAGAGCGCTCAGGACGATATATTGGGTATAGGTAACGCCCAGCTCATCGAGCATTGGCTTGTAGGCCCGATGAATGGCAATCGAGGCTGAGTAGATTGAAAAACACAGCTGGCTGTCGAGCGGAAGCAGAGGGACGTTGCCCATCGTTTTCTCCTTGGGTTGATCGGTTTCATTACCTTTACCACAAAAAAGAATATCGCGATAAAGAAATCTCTTTACAAGGGGCATAACCTGTATTATATATTAATTATCGCGATAATGATTATCACGAATAAATCAATAGGAGACATAAAATGACCAAGTCCCTCATCACCGCCGCCGCAACGCTCGCCATGGCCGCGACCACATTGAATCCCGTTCACGCCGCACCTGCCGGTACAAAGAATATCGTCCTTGTTCACGGCGCTTTCGCCGATGGTTCCGGCTGGCAGGGTGTCTATAACATCCTGAAAAAGGACGGCTACAACGTCAGCATCGTCCAGAATCCGACCACCTCGCTGGCCGATGATGTCGCCATCACCAAGCGCACGATTGCCCAGCAGGATGGCCCTGTGGTTCTTGTCGGTCACTCCTATGGCGGCGTTGTCGTCAGCGAAGCCGGTACTGATGAGAAGGTGAAAGCCGTCGTCTACATCGCGGCCTTTGCACCCGACAAAGGCGAGTCGGTTTCGTCGCTGATCGCCAATCCGCCTGCCGGCGCTCCCGTGCCGCCCATCCTGCCGCCGGTTGATGGTTTCCTGTCCCTGGACAAGGCCAAATTCGCTGATTCCTTCGCTGCCGACGTCGACTCCGCAACCGCTTCATTCATGGCCGACTCGCAGGTTCCGTGGGGGGTCAAGGCTTTGGGCGGTGCTGTGACCGAACCGGCCTGGAAGA
>JACMJT010000502.1 GCA_014380505.1 Hyphomicrobiales bacterium
CGCCGCACCCCAATTATACCCGCCCAGATAATTCTCGCCCCAACCATTCTGGCCGAGGCCCGCGGACGCGGCATCGTAGCCTTGCAGCTTGCCGGCAAGAACGAGCAACAGGAGTCCTGCGCCGCAAACACCACCGAGCAATTGGGCGGCGATGTAAGGCAGAACAGATGCGGCCGGAAAACGGCCCGCGAGGTAAAGGCCCAAGGTCGCCGCCGGATTGATGTGACATCCGGAGATGGGGCCAATCGCGTAAGCCAAGCCGGTCACCGTCAGCCCGAATGCCAGCGCTATGGGAAGCGCTCCCATCGGCAATGCCGCGCCAAACCCGCCGATTGCGACGGAGCCGCAGCCCAGAAACACCAGAACGGCCGTGCCGAAAAAATCGGAAATCAGTATTGTTGCGCCCACATTCATCCATTCACCACATCGATTTCGAGGTTGAGTAAAAAACCCCTTGGCGACGATGCGCCAAGGGGGGGCGTGATCTCGCATGCAGGAGGAAAGCTGGAGCCTGCGAGCCGGAGGTTCGGATTGTCTTCGGCCTAGGCCACTTTCTCCGTTGCTTTGCCGCCCTGAAGATTGGCGAAAACCAATGCTGCAACGATCACTGCGGCGGCGATCCACGGATAAAGATTGAAGGGAAAGGTCTGGCCAGGTTGCAGCGCGCCCCACAGGGGAATGACCCAGATCGCGGCGCCCAGTATTGGAACGATAAAATGAGCCAGCGGCTTCATCGGAATGCGGTTCTGCATGACGATGAAGGCGGGGAGAGCGAGTGCCGCCGCCATGTAAATGAGCAACGCCAGCAAAGCACCGAATCCGGCGATGTTCCCGAAGGACGCGAGATAATCCCAGCCGCCCATCCACCCCAGCAGTGCCGGCACCAATGTCAGCCCCATGAACGCCATGATGGCGCGATGGGGCGTCTTGTTCGTCTCGTGAACCTCCGCGAGGGACTTCGGAAGCATTCCCTCGCGCGCCATGTTGAACAGTATGCGGGCGTTGGCGTTTCCAGCCGCCATCAGATTGGCGGCAATGCTTGTCCAGATGGCGAGTTCGAGAAATGGCTTCAGCGGCCCGGCATAGAGGCCTGCCAGCGTGGCAATCGGTTCCGGATCTTTCGTCACCGCGTCCATCTGGCCGAGGCCGAAGCCCACCACCACCGCATAGGTCGCAAACACGTAGAGCAACGCGATGACGGCGATCCCGCCCACCACGGCGACGGGCATGGCCTTCTGCGGATTGGGCGTTTCCTCGGCGAAGGAAATCGCACCTTCAAAACCGACGAATGAGAATGTCGCGAAGACCAAAGCCATGCCGATGGCAGCCATGGGGAGTGCTGAAAACGCGCTCGGGCTGAACGGTTCGGCCGATAGGCCTTGCGCGCCGCCCGTCATGACGACGGCAAGTGCAATCAGAAGGACAAGCGCGAATTCGATGAGGAAGAGAATCCACGTCGTCTTGATCGAAAGGCCGACACCGCGGACCATGAACCCGGTGCAGACCGCAACGCCGATTATTGTCAGCAATGGCCATGGAATCGCCAGGCCCAGATAGTTGTTGAGCAACTGCGCGGTCCAGCCGCCGAACAGTGCCGCCACGGCGGATTGCAAACACGTGTAGCCGATCAGCAGCACGATACCGCCGGCAATCGATGCCGTCTTGCCAAAGCCGCGCTTCAGGAAGACCTGCAGCGAACCCGCGCTTGGTGCGATTTTGGAGAACTCGGCTAGGGCAGCACCCGTGCACAGAACGCCGAGCCCGGCGAAGAAGTAAACGATGGGAATGGAAATTCCGGCGGCGCCGGCAATTAATGCCGTTGTAAAGAACAGGCTGAAACCCGGCGCCATATACGACATGCCGGCGATCAGCAGATCGAGTGTTGAAAGCGCTTTTGCGTCCAGCCGGCGGGCCGTTGAATCACCACTACTCATGACGTTCTCCCATGACACCCCATATCAAGGATCATAGGTATAACATCAAACCTTATACCTTAACAAGCAGTTTTTGTGCGAGCGATCAGGGTGCTTCTTGCGGCAGCAGCCCCATGAGCAATTGGCGTGTCCCTTCCAGATGTTCAGTCATTGCGGCCCGCGCGGCTCGCCCGTCGCCTTGGGCCAGGCACGCGACAATGCGCGCGTGCTGGAGGTTCGAATGAAGCAGGGCTTCCCCGCTCCGGGGAATAAGCCCGATCAAATCACCGAGTTCGGCCTCGATCTCCGCCACTTGGCGGGTCAATCGCGGACTGCCGGTTGCTCCGGCAATCGCGATGTGAAGCTGTGCATCGACGGAGCGGAAGGCGCCAAGGTCGCCGACAAGCTCCGCCAGCCTGCCGACGGTTTCACGCAGCGATGCGATCTGCGCCTTCGAGATTCTGGCGGCGGCCAGTTCCGCCACGCCGGCGCCGATGACGAGGCGCTGATCCAGCAATTCCATGGCTGTTTTGGTGTCTCGCACGGATAGCCCCGGCTTGCCGATGGGCCAGCCGGGCGGGTTGTTGACGACGAAAGTGCCGCCGTTACGCCCGCGTTTGGCGCTCAGGAACCCGCCGGCGATGAGCACCTGGATGGCCGACCGCACGGTGACGCGGCTGACGCCGGCGATTTGCGCCAACTCGCGCTCCGGCGGCAATTGCTGCCCGGGTTTGAACAATCCCAACTTTATCGATTGCCCCAGGCGTTCCACCGTCGCTTCGAAGACATTCGAGGTGGGCGCTGCACCTTGAAACAAGGCCACCGTCATGATCGAGTGCTGATCTTCGGCCGGAGGTGCGACCGCGACAGATGTTTTGATTTTACCAGCCAATGCCATCATCCTCTTGACGGATGCTATATGGTATAATAACAGACCATATCGATTATTAGACCAAATGCCAGGGAGAAATGCAAATGGACTTGGAGCAGCTCACCGCCCAAGTGCGCTCGGGGGAAATCGATACCGTCTTGCTCGCCAGTCCTGATATGCAGGGCAGGCTTGTCGGAAAGCGGCTGACGGCGCGGCATTTCCTGAAATCGGGCATCAATGGCGTGGGCACCTGTTCCGTTGTTCTCGGCTGGGGGCATGATCATGCGCTCGATCCCGGATATGAGTTGACCGGCTGGGAAAACGGTTATCCCGATCTCGTCGTTAAACCCGATCTCGTCAAAATTTATCCGGTTGGCTGGAGCGAGCGCACCGTCATGATTGTCGGCGATTGCGCCGATGTCGACGGCAATCTGCTGGGCGTGGCTCCCCGGTCGCTGTTGAAGAGCATGATTGCAAAGTGTGCCGAGCGCGGCCTCTCCCCGGTGTTTGCCTCAGAGCTTGAGTGCTATCTGCTGGCGGAGACGCCTGAGTCCGCCTTCGACAAGGGTTTCGTCAATCTGCGGCCGAAGCACCGGACGCTGCACCCCGAGACATTGATGCGTACCTCGGAGGATGAGTCATTTCTAGGTCCACTGCGCCGCCACATGGAGGCGGCTGGAATCGAGATTGAAATGGTTAAGGCTGAATATGCGCCCGGTCAGATCGAGATCAATCTCGGGTATGCCGATGCGCTCGCTGCCGCCGATCGTCACACCATTCTCAAGACAGGAGTCAAGGAACTGGCGCTGCAAAGCGGCCTCGTTGCCACGTTCATGGCGAAGCTCGCCCATGACCTCGGTGGCAGCAGTTGCCACATTCACATGTCGATGCTCGATAAAGCGGGCAAAAATATCTTTGCCGCCCATGACAATCCAAAAAACGCCTCAGAGCGGATGCGGCACTTCCTCGGTGGATTGGTTGCCCATGTCCGGGATTTCTTTTTGTTTTTCGCACCGACGATCAATTCCTACAAGCGTCTGAAGCCCGGCACATTCGCGCCAGCCACGTGTACGTGGGGCGAAGACAATCGCACCGTGGCCTTGCGCATGGTGGGACGGGGTCCGGCGCGACGGATCGAAAACCGCATGCCCGGTGCTGATGTAAATCCCTATCTCGCCTACTCGGCCATGTTGGCGGCAGGGCTTTGCGGCATTGACGAAAAAATTGAGCCGGCGGGCGAAGCTGCGACGGGAAACGCTTACGCGCTGGCATCGCAACCCAGGTTGCCGGCGTCCCTCGATGAGGCGACCGAAGCATTCGCTCAATCGAAGATCGTGAAACGTTTCTTTGGCGATGCTGTCCAGAAACACTATGCGAATTTCGGAAAGCAAAGCATCGCGGCGGCGGCAAGCCGGGTCACCGACTACGAAC
>JACMJT010000503.1 GCA_014380505.1 Hyphomicrobiales bacterium
CCGGCCCATTGAAGGACCCGCAACCCATGGCCGAAACCTTTCTCAGTATCCAGAATGTTCGCAAGGCATTCGGCGCCACCACGGTGGTGCAGGATTTCGACCTGGATGTCGAACGGGGCGAGTTCGTCTCTTTCCTCGGTCCCAGTGGTTGCGGCAAGACGACGATGCTCCGCATCGTTGCTGGTTTCGAGGAGCCAAGTGCCGGCCGGGTGATGATCGGCGGCAAGGATGTCACCAATCTCAAGCCCAACCAGCGCAACATCGGCATGGTGTTCCAGGCCTATGCGCTGTTTCCCAATCTGACGGTCGCGCAAAACATAGGCTTCGGGTTGAAGGTGGCCGGCGTGCCAAGGGCGGATTCCGATGCGCGTGTGGCCGAGATGCTGGCGATCATCAAGCTGCCGGAATTCGGCGATCGCTATCCCTACCAGTTGTCGGGCGGCCAGCAGCAGCGCGTTGCCTTGGCGCGCGCCCTGGCGCCCAAACCCAAACTGCTCCTCCTCGATGAGCCGCTGTCGGCGCTCGATGCCAAGGTCCGGGTCTCGCTCCGCGAGGAAATCCGCTCGATCCAGAAGAAGACCGGGATCACCACCATCTTCGTGACCCACGACCAGGAAGAAGCGCTGTCCATGTCGGACCGCATTGTGGTCATGTACGGCGGCAAGGCCGAGCAGGTTGGCACGCCCTTTGAAATCTACAACAAGCCCGCCACCAAATTCGTCGCCAATTTCGTGGGCACTCTCAACGTTCTCGAGGGCACCGTGAGCGATGCCAGGTCGGGCAAGGTGCGCGTCAACACGGAAGATATTACGATCAAGAACAAACTCAACGGCTCCAAAACCGGCGACGTTCTGGCACTGGCGCTCCGGCCCGAAGCAATCTCGCTCGGCCGCCGCCGCGGCAACGATGCGAGCCTTTCGGGCGAGATCGCCGAAGTACACTTCCTGGGCTCGGTCATCCGCGTCCGCGTCAATCTCGGCAAAAGCTCAGTGTCGCTCGATACGTTCAACAGTCCCGCAAGCCCGCCGCCCAAGGTCGGCGATAAGGCCGAGGTCAGTTTCGCCGCCAGCGACCTGCTGGTGCTGGGCCCATAGCTTCCGCTTGCTTGCAAGAATGGGACACGGGATACTGCCCTTCACAACTCGCGGGGAGGAATAGGGGATGACGCTTGGCTATGGCCTCATGGGCCTTCTCGTCGCGTTCACGGGCTATCTGATTTATGCCTACAACGCTCTGGTCACCAACAAGAACCTGACGGCGGAAGGCTGGAGCGGCATCGACGTGCAGTTGCGCCGCCGTGCCGATCTCATTCCGAACCTGATCGAGACGGTCAAGGGCTACGCCGCCCACGAGGACAAGCTGTTCCGCGACATCGCCGAGCTTCGCGCCAAAAGCATCGGCGGCGGAAGTGTCGGAGAACAATCGGCCATAGGCCAGGCCATGAGTGCCGCATTGGGCCGGCTCTTCGCCGTGGCGGAGGCCTATCCCGAACTCAAGGCCGACGCCAATTTCCGGGATCTCCAGGACAAGCTTGCGGGGGTCGAGGATGAAATCCAGATGTCGCGGCGCTATTACAATGGCGCGGTTCGCAATCTCAACACCATGATCGAATCCTTCCCGACGAATTTCATTTCCAACTTCTTCAAGTTCGAAAAAGCCGAGTTCTTCGAAATCGGCGATGCCGCGGCGCGCGAAGTGCCCAAGGTCGATTTCAAGAAATAAGATGTCCATGGGCCGTTTGCTGCTTGCGCTCAGTTTTCTACTGGCGCTTTCCGTGCAGGCGAACGCCGAGGAACTGATCGAGACTTTCATAAGCGAGGCGACGGTAAACGCCGATGCCTCCTTGACCGTGCGCGAAACCATCACGGTCAAGTCCGAAGGCTACGGCATTAAACGCGGCATCCTCCGTGATTTTCCCACAAGCTATTATGGCCGCCGGGGCCAAAGAGTGCGGGTTGGCTTCGAGGTGCTGGAGGTAAAGCGCAACGGCGAGGCCGAACCCTTTGCCATCGAATCCCTATCGAACGGCAAGCGCATACGGATCGGCGATAGCGGCGTCTATCTTCCCTACGGCTCCCATTCCTACGAGATCGCCTACAGGACCACGCGGCAACTCGGCTTCTTCGAGAATTTCGACGAACTCTACTGGAACGTCACCGGCAATGGCTGGACCTTTCCGATTGAGGAGGCGTCCGTCATCATCCACTTGCCGCCGGGCGCCCGCATCCAGCAACATGCCGAATATACCGGCCCGCAAGGATCGACGGCCAATAGCTCCCAGGTCATCACCGCATCGGGCTCCGACTATCGCGCCGTGACGGTGAGGCGGCTGGAAGCCGGAGAGGGATTCACCGTCGCGGTTGCCTGGCAGAAGGGCATCGTAACCCAGCCCTCCGGAGGCGACCAATTCTCATGGTGGCTTAGGGACAATGCCGGGCTCTTTGCGCTGCTCACGACGCTGCTCGCATCAGGCCTCTTTTATATTTACGCGTGGAACAAAGCCGGGCGTGATCCGCCGAGGGGCATCATCATTCCTCTCTTCGCTCCGCCCGATAACATCTCGCCCGCGGCTGCGCGTTTTGTTTGGAAACAGGGTTTCGATGACCGCGCCTTTGCCGCCGCACTTGTGGGACTGGCCGTCAAGGGCAGGCTGAAGATCGCCGATAACGAGAGTGAATATGAAATCGAGAAAATACCGGGCGACGCCTCATCCTTGACGGCAGCCGAACGGAGGCTTTTCGCCTCGTTGCCGGAAGGTACGACGGAACTGAAGCAGGCCAATCATGCAACAGTGCGGCCCATGCGGGCGGCGCTGGCCAAGGCGCTGAAGGATGAATACGAAGGCAAGGTCTTCTTGCGCAATCTGGGCTGGTTCTGGATGGGTGCCGTTATTTCCATCGCCGGTCTGGCCATTTCCGCGCTGCTTCTGCCCGGCGAAGAAGGAATGGCGGCCCTGTTCGCGGTCGGTTGGTCGGCCATCTGGTGGGGCGTCGTTCTGTCTGTCGCCTGGGGCGCTCTAAAAGGCGCCCGGCAGGCGCGGGGCATCTTCAAGAAACTCGGCTCGCTCATGACCATGCTGTTTCTCATTCCCTTCATGGGGGCTGGCGTTGGGGTTCCCGTGACCATCCTATTTTCCGAAGGCTCGGCCGGGCTTTATATGGTGCTGGGCGCTGCCTGCCTTCTCGGCATTATGAACATGGTGTTCTTCCATCTGTTGCGGGCTCCCACAGTTCCGGGCCGCAAACTTCTCGATCGCCTGGAAGGTTTCCGCATGTATATGACCACGGCGGAAGAAGAGCGGTTGAACATTCTCAATCCTCCCGAAAAAACCCCCGAGCTGTTCGAACGCTATCTTCCCTATGCCCTCGCACTCGATTGCGAGAACGCGTGGAACACGAAATTCGCCGCCGTCCTCGCGGCCGCCGCCGCAGCCGGGGCAACGGCTCCCTTGTGGTACTCCGGCTCACACTGGGATTCCGGCCGCACCGGCAGCTTCACCGAAAGTTTGGGTTCAAGCCTATCATCGAGCATTTCCTCGGCATCTACGGCTCCCGGCAGCCGTTCGGGCTCCGGCGGCGGCTCTTCGGGCGGTGGCGGTGGTGGTGGCGGCGGGTCTGGCTGGTAGAGGCGGTAGCACTCGGTTGGCTGATGAGCCTTCTGCTGCCCCGTTAACCGCGGTTCAAAGCGATGGATGAAAAGTTAACTTGGTTTGCATATAGGGCATGTGCCGATCAGGGTGAGTACGATGTTCAAGAACAAAATCGGATCAAACAAAATTCAACAGCGCCTTGGCGGTTTGGACAAGCAACGCACCAGCCATGACGAGTACGGCTATTCCAATGCCAGCCGCGGCCCTCAAACGCCTCGTGAAGACGATGAGAGCGGAACGCTGAATGCCGGCTTCATCGCCACAGCCGTGGCAGTTTGCCTTGCCGTTGGTTCGGGTGTTTTTATTTTTTCCGGCACTGGCTTTTCAATTCCCAATCTCGGCGGGCCGGGCAACAGTGAGCCTTTCGTTTCTTCGGCAGATGCCGCCTGCAAGGTGCTGTGGACAACAGCCGGCAGCAACG
>JACMJT010000504.1 GCA_014380505.1 Hyphomicrobiales bacterium
GGTGTGACCTTTCACTGCGGTGTCCACGTTGGCGTCACCCAGGATGCGCAACAACTCAACGCCAGTTTCGATGCGGTGCTGATGGCCGGCGGTTCCGAAAAGCCTCGCGATTTGCCCGTCCCCGGCCGCGATCTGAATGGCGTCCACTTCGCCATGGATTTTCTGCCTCAGCAAAACCGCCGCGTCTCCAAGGAACCGCCCCTCGACAACCGCCCGATCCTCGCTGGCGGCAAACATGTGGTGGTGATCGGCGGCGGCGACACGGGTTCCGACTGCGTCGGCACCTCCATTCGCCAGGGGGCACTTTCCGTCACCCAGCTTGAAGTCATGCCGAAACCGCCGGAAGCGGAAAACAAGCTGCTGACGTGGCCCGACTGGCCGCTGAAGTTGCGCACGTCATCTAGCCACCAGGAAGGAGCGGAGCGCGACTTCTCCGTCGTTACACGGTCCTTCTCGGGCGAGAATGGCGGCGTCAAGAAGCTGAATTGCGTACGCGTCGATGCCAGGATGCAGGAGATCCCGGAGAGCGCCTTCGAGATCAAGGCCGATCTCGTGCTCCTCGCCATGGGCTTCGTCCACCCCATCCACGAAGGCATGCTGGCCTCCCTCGGCGTCAAGCTCGACGGCCGCGGCAACGTGGAGGCCAATGTGAAGACCTATCGCACCAGCCTCGACAAGATTTTCGCAGGCGGTGATATGCGCCGTGGCCAGTCGCTCGTCGTCTGGGCCATCCGCGAGGGCCGTCAGGCGGCGCGCGCCATCGATGAGTTCCTCATGGGATCGAGCGACCTGCCCCGATAGACCAGCCGTTACTTCGGCAAGCTGTAGTCGTCGGCCCGCCCCGGCGGCGCTGCCACGGTTTCACCGGTGACGAACAGTTTTTCAGCCGCACTTCCCGGTTTCGCGATGGCTTGCAAGGCCGCAAGCCCCGTGCCGAAGGCTCCCTGCTCCACCAGGACGGCAACCGCTGCCGCGTCGAAGTCCTTGGGCCGGAACGAGACGTCCACATTATTGGCGCCGCGCTGGCCGAACAGCGGTTTCACGGGTCCAGCGAAAATGGGAGCTTCCGTAAGCCCGGTCTTGGCGGTCGCGGGCTGCGAGGCATCGGGCTTCTCCGTGCCACGCCGCTTGATGGCTCCCAGCACGAGCTGGCCCATGAGATTATTGCCTTGCTTGAAGAAACTTACTCCATCCCGCGCCCGCAACTTGCGGACGGCGCCGGTTTCGTCGGCGCCCGTATCCGTATAGGTGCCATCGGAATTCAGGAATGCGTTGCGGATATCCACGAAGATGGCGCCTTTTGCTTCGACGCGTTCCTTTTGTAACTCCACGATGATCCGCATTGCCGCCTGGTAGTCGGGATCGGCCATGGGCGGAGCACTCACCCAGTAGATTTTGGGTCCCGCATCGCCAAGCGCATCGAGAACGCGGTCGGTCTGCGCCTTGTAGGCCGACGTCCACTCCGGCGTATTGAAGGCGAAGCGCATTGGGCCCGAGCGGATCATCTGCCGGTCGTTGGCGCCCAGCATCACCACAACGGCATCATACGCCTTGCCGTCGAGAATCTTGGGGAGGGACTCGCTCCAGTCATAAAGCTCAGGCCGCGCGATCCCCGATTCCTCGTTGAAGCGGATGGTCACGTCGAACCCGTCCTCGAGTTTCGCCATGCGGGTCAGGCCGGCGCCAAGGCCGCCGCCAAGCGCGTCGCCGATCACCAGTATGTGGAAGTCCCCGTCCTGATCCCCGGTGGCTTGAGGTTCAGCCCCCGTCACCGTCGAGCCAAAAAGCGGCTGCCCGGAATCCTGTGCGGCAGCCCACGGCGAGCCGAAGAACAACAACGCCAGAACCGCTAAAATCCGGGCCAGCATCGCCATCTAGCCCCCGCCGCGCATGCGTTCGAGCAGCTTGACCGAAGGCACGCCATCAAGTGGCAGGCCCGCGCTCTTCTGATAGGCGATGATCGCTTCATAGGTTCGCGCCCCGAAGCGGCCATCGCTGCCGCCCGTCCCGAAACCCAGCCCGCTCAGCCGTTTCTGCAACTCCACGCGCTGCTTGAAACTCAAATCGTATTCCACTTGGGGCCAGGACGCGCGGATGGGTCCGCTGCCCCGGATCCGGTCGCCGAGATGCCCAACCGCGACTGCGTAGGAGTGCGATATGTTGTAATCCATGATCGCCAGGAAATTGCGGGTCACCAGAAACCGGGGACCGTTCATCCCCTGCGGCACCATGACGAAGGCTTCCGCCTGCGGTGCCGAAAACTCGCCACCGGCCGCCGGTATGACGCCGAGTTTCGCCCACTCGGAAACGGGACGCCATTTACTCCGGCCGATCAGGGACCGGTTGAAATCCGCCGGGAGTTTGACTTCCCATCCCCATGGACGATCCGATTTCCACCCAGCCTTCGCCAGGTAATTCGCGGTCGAAGCCAGCGCATCTTCCTTCGATCCCCAAATATCCTTGACGCCATCCCCCGTCCAGTCGACGGCAAAGGAAAGATAGGAGGTCGGAATGAATTGCGTATGCCCCATGGCGGCGGCCCACGATCCGGTGAAGGTCTCCGGCCGCACGACACCCTTCTTGAGGATTTTCAGCGCCGCGATGAACTGCTCGCGCGCAAATTGTCTCTTGCGGCCCGCATACATGAGAGTCGCCAGCGACCGCATCACCCTCATCGAACCCTTGTCCTTGCCGAAATTCGACTCCATTCCCCAGATGCCAAGGAGAATATGCCGGTCCACGCCGTATTTCCGCTCGATGGCGGACAGCAGCCTCGCCTCCTCGGCTTTCATTTGCTGGCCGGTCTCGACGCGGATTGGCGTCACCGCCTTTGCCAGATAGGCCGAGGTGGTGGAGTTGAATTCCGGCTGGTTCGAAGCAAGCTTCAGAACGGCGGGATCGGGCTCGGTAATGCCGGCGAAGGCGCGGTCAAAAAGCTCCCGCGGGATGCCGGCTTGCTTGGCCATCGGCCACAGCGACTGGATGAAAGCCTGGAACTTTGCATCGGCGAACGCCGGGGCGCCATTCAGGCAACACAGGAACAGCAGGCTGGCAAGATATCGTTTCAACATGGGGTCCTTGCTCGTCAATCACGGCTCGAATTCTAGCAGAGATTGACCCAAGCCGCCAAATGCGGCTGCAATCAGGCCGCGTTGCGCTGGGAAAGATGGCGCTCCCACGCCAGGGCCGACGCCACGATGAGATCAAGGTCGTCATATCGCGGCCGCCAGCCGAGAACGGATCGAACCCTGTCGGCGCCCGCAACAATCACCGCGGGATCGCCCGCCCGCCGTCCCACCCTGTTTACCGTGATGGGTGCGCCATGGGCCTTCTCCACCGCGCTGATCACCTCAAGCACCGAATAGCCCTTGCCATAGCCGCAATTGAAAATGCCGCTTTCGCCGCCGGAGCGGAGGTGGCCAAGCGCCGCCATGTGAGCCGCAATCAAATCGCTCACATGGATGTAGTCGCGAAGGCAGGTTCCGTCGGGCGTATCATAGTCGCTGCCGAAGACATCCATGTGGGTGCGCTGGCCAAGAGCCGTCTGGCAGGCGACCTTGATCAGATGCGTCGCACGCGGCGTCGATTGACCGGTGCGCCCCTTGGGG
This sequence comes from Hyphomicrobiales bacterium, assembly GCA_014380505.1. Next base: position 3,609 of record JACMJT010000504.1, read on the forward strand.
TCGGCACCCGCCACGTTGAAATAGCGCAGCGCCACATATTGCAGGCCATGGGCGGCGTGGGCGTCGCGCAGCATCCATTCCGTCATCAGCTTCGAGGTGCCATAGGGCGAAATGGGTTGGGGCGCCGCCGTCTCGAAGACCGGCTGTGTCACCGGATTGCCATAGACCGCGGCCGTCGAGGAAAAAATGAAACGCGGAATCTGAGCCTTGACCGCCGCCTCCATCAAGGTGCGCGATTTCACCGTGTTGTTGAGATAATAGCCGAGCGGATCGCTGACCGAGTCCGGCACAATGATGGAACCGGCGAAATGCACCACCGCATCGAAGCGATGCTCCGCCATGACGCGATTGAGGAATGACTCATCCCCGATGTCACCCTCGAGCAGTTTCGCCTGGGGCGCCACGGCCCACCAGAAGCCCGTCGACAGATTGTCGAGAACCACGACGTCTTCCCCGGCATCCGCGAGAGCCAGCACCATGTGGCTGCCGATGTAGCCGGCCCCTCCTGTAACCAGAACGCTCATGGAAGTTCCACCTGTTAGCGCGGCTGCAAACCTGTTTTGCCGATTCTTGTTGACCTGTACAAAGGGCCGCTTAACGCTGGGCCTCAGCCGGTCTATGTGCTTAACACGAGGTTAAACTATGCCGCGACCCATCAAGAAAGCCGTCTTTCCCGTAGCAGGCCTCGGCACGCGTTTTTTGCCCGCCACCAAGGCCATGCCGAAGGAAATGCTGACCGTGGTCGACCGGCCGGTGATCCAGCTTGCCGTCGACGAGGCACGCGAGGCGGGCATCGAACATTTTGTCTTCGTCACGGGCCGCAACAAAAGCGTGATCGAAGATCATTTCGACAAGCAGTTCGAACTTGAAGCCGTGTTGCGCAAACGCGGCAAGTCCGCCGAGCTCGATCTTCTGGAACAGGATTTGCCCGGTGCGGGACAAACCAGCTTCACCCGCCAGCAGGAACCCTTGGGATTGGGCCACGCCGTGTGGTGCGCCCGCGAGCTCGTTGGCGGTGAGCCCTTCGCCTTGCTGCTGCCCGATATGGTGATGCACGCCAGGCCCGGTTGCCTGAAACAGATGATCGA
>JACMJT010000505.1 GCA_014380505.1 Hyphomicrobiales bacterium
GCCGCCATGGCGACGGCCATGTCCGAGGGATGGGTTGCGATGCATTGGTCCGATGCACCCAAAATCGCGTGCATGCGAGCGAACCCGCCGATGGCGGAACATCCCGATCCGGGCTCCCGCTTATTGCAGGGCTTGGAGGTATCGTAGAAATAATAGCAGCGTGTGCGCTGGAGCAGATTGCCGCCCGTGGTCGCCTTGTTGCGCAGCTGACCCGAGGCGCCGGCCAGCAATGCTTGGGCCAGCACCGGATAGCGCTCACGCACCTTCCGGTCGGAGGCAAGGGTGGAATTGGGAACCTGGGCGCCAATGCGGAGTCCACCCTCCTCTTCTTCGATGCCTCCGAAGTCGAGACGGCCGATATCCACGAGATGAGCCGGCGTTTCGATTTGCAGCTTCATCAAATCGAGCAGATTGGTGCCGCCCGCGATGAACTTGGCGCCGGGATTCGACGCAACCGCGCGCGCCGCGTGGGCGGGATCGCGGGCTTGTTCATAACTGAACGCCTTCATGCCAGGCCTCCCGCATCCTTGATCGCCGCAACAATGTTGGAATAGGCGCCGCACCGGCAGATGTTGCCGCTCATGCGCTCGCGGATTTCGGCATCGCTGAGCGAGATGCGTTCCGCGCCCACATTTTCGGTTGCGTGGCTAGGCCAGCCCTGCTTTGCTTCATCGAGCATGCCGACCGCCGAGCAAATCTGCCCCGATGTGCAGTAGCCGCACTGGAAGCCGTCGTGCTTGACGAAGGCCGCCTGCATGGGATGCAGACTTTCGGGCGCGCCCAAGCCTTCGATGGTCTGGATGTCGTCGCCTTCATGCATCACCGCAAGCGTCAGGCAAGAATTGATGCGCCGCCCGTTCACCAGCATGGTGCAGGCACCGCATTGGCCGTGGTCGCAGCCCTTCTTCGATCCGGTCAACCCCGCATGCTCGCGCGCCGCGTCGAGCAAGGTGGTGCGGAGATCGAGGTCGAAGCTCTGTTTCTTGCCGTTGAACTTGAGCGTCACTTGCCGCTTGGTGGCCCGTTCATCCGCAACCTGCGCGGCAGCAATGGGTGTTAATGCACCGGTCAATCCGACGGCTGGAACGGCAATTGTTCCCTTCAGGAAAGTTCGTCGTGGAATGGTGGACATGGGCTTCCTCGATAGCGCTGGAGTCCGTGTTAAACCGGTGGAAGCACCGTTGGTTCCGTGCTCGCACTTAACCCGGCGTACTTTTGGATTAATTTGTCGACCTGCGCGGGCTTTTCGCCGGCGTGCTGGCCGCTGTCCGAAATGCATTCTTTTTTGCTGGAGTTCCGCAGCAATCAGTTCGATGGAGGCGAGCAACGGGGTGCCGCGCTCTCTAGCTCTCCTAGTCCATCTAGGGTGTTTCCTTGGGCAGCCCGCAAACCTCAAGCGCCTCTACTCGAACCACTTAGCCCGTCGATGCGCGACGATTACTTCCCGCGCTGGGCGACTTCGGTGGCGAAATATTTGTCGATGGCGCTGGTCATGGCGCCCGCCACTTTATCACGCCAGGAGGGGGAACTGAGCTGCGCTTCATCGTGGCGGCTCGACAGGTAGCCCAGTTCGACCAGTACCGAGGGAACGTCGGGGGCCTTGAGCACGACGAAGCCGGCCGAGCGCAGCGGCTTGCCGGTGAAGCCGGTGACGGGCTTCATCTCGCTCACCGCTTTCCTGGCGAAGACCATCGAATGGCTTTTCGATTCACGCTGAACTAGATCGATGAGAATATCGGTCACTTCCTCGCTCTCGGCACCCAGATCGAGGCCGGCTATGATGTCAGAGCGGTTTTCCTTGTGGGCCAGCGCCTCGGCCTCGGCGTCGGAGGCCTTTTCGGACAAGGTGTAAATCGTGAGGCCACGGGCCTGTTGACCCCGAACCGTATCGGCATGGATGGCAATGAAGAGATCGGCCGCGTTCTCGCGGGCGATACGGACGCGGTCCTTGAGGCTGACAAACTTGTCGGCCGTCCGGGTCATGACCACCTCATACTGGCCGCCCCGCAGCAAATGTTCGCGAAGGCTCAAGGCGAAGGCGAGTACGATGTCTTTCTCCTTCGTCCTGTTGACACCAACGGCGCCGGGATCGATGCCGCCGTGGCCGGGGTCGATGACAACGAGCTTACGGCCATTGGCGCGTGGGGCTGTTTTCTTTTTGGATAGCGGGGGAGACACGGTTTCAAGTTCCGGGATCGGCAGCGGAGCAACATCTTCGGTGGCGGCCTCCGCCAGGGCGGCAACCTCGTCCCGGCCGTTCTCTTCCTCGCGATAGGTTTTGAGGAACGCCTCTTCACTTATCGGCACGAGGTCGACAACGATGCGGGCCGGCTGGCCCGCCTGGGGATCGACTATGAAGGATTTTTCAATGAGCACGGGCCCGGCCGTATCCAGGACAATGCGGGAGCGCCCGGCGGCAATCTGGCCATAGCGATATTCGCTAATCAGACCACGGGTTTTCTGGCCGGTGCCGGGCGGCAGATTGAAGGTGATGTCCGGCATATCAATGATGACGCGGTAGGGATCGGGCAGGACAAAAACCGTGTAACTTACGGCCTTGGTGAGGTCGGCCACAAAGCGCGTGCGCTTGTCATCGCCGCCGACACGGGTGGCGGTCGCCACCGCATCCACTGCCCGGGCAGGTCGTGGTCCTGCAATGGCAAGGAGTGAAAGTGCGAGCAATATGGCGAGCAGCGTCCGGATCGCCATCTTGCCCTGTTGCATATCGCCATAGAAGCCCATTGCCGGAAAACATCCCGCATCCCATATTCCGGGCCACGTTAGGGGTCTTGTGGTTAACTCTTGGTTTCCGGCCATGGCGCTTGCAAATGCGGGGTGCCGCACCTAAAAGAACCAGGTCTCCTTGTGTCAGTGTCACGATTCCGTGGCGATTAGCTGACAGGGCGTCAAATTTCGCTTCGGGCGGGGGTCCGGATACATCGTGTAGCCCCCTCGGCAGCGGTAAGGTTGGGTCTCCTCGGAAGGAACCCGCCGGTGTTGAACCGTCTCGGCCATTAAGGGCTGAGGCAAATGGAAATCATGGGCATGACCCAAACGACGATGAGAGCGCCCCTCGGCCTCCGGTTCAGACCGGACGCAGGGTTGTCGCCGATATTCATCGGCCGTCGCGTCACGCCCCTCTCGCGCCGTATTGCCCGCAGGTTGTCTCCAGATTCCGGCTCCGGAACGGAGATGGAAGCAGCCGTGCCGCCATGCCGCGCAAAGGAAATGACATGGGCAGCAAAATGCTCATCGACGCCACGCATGCGGAAGAAACCCGCGTCGTCGTGGTGCGCGGTACAAGAATTGAAGAATTCGACTTTGAAAGCGCCTCCCGCCGCCAGCTAAAAGGCAACATCTATCTTGCCAAGGTGACGCGGGTAGAGCCGTCCTTACAGGCGGCCTTCGTGGAATATGGCGGCAACCGCCATGGCTTCCTCGCCTTCTCCGAAATCCATCCGGACTACTATCAAATCCCGGTGGCCGACCGGCAGGCTCTGCTGCGCGAGCAGGAGGAGGAGGACGCCGCCCACCGCGATGACGATGATAACGGCCACGACAATCATCGTTCCCGCGGAAGGAGCCGTTCCCGCGAGGAACCGTTGGCTTCGGACCATCACGAACCATCGACATCCGAAGACGCCACATCGGCCCATGACGAGCAAGGGGCGGAGTCCGGCGACGGCACGGACGAGGATACCGGGCAGTACGACGATGACGGCCAACCGGCCGCCGAAGCCGCCCCTGCCCCAAAGGTTGAGCGCGGCATTCCCGGTGAGTTGGGCAACGGCATTGAGGTCGTCGATCAAGATGCCGAGAGCCAGAAGATCGAATCGATTGGCGCTGAGGATGCGCTCGAGGAAGTTCCCCGGCGCCAGCAACGGACACCGCGGCGCCACTACAAAATCCAGGAAGTCATCAAGCGCCGTCAGGTTATCCTCGTGCAGGTCGTCAAGGAAGAGCGCGGCAACAAGGGCGCCGCACTCACCACTTTCCTGTCGCTTGCCGGACGCTATTGCGTCTTGATGCCGAATACGGCGCGGGGTGGCGGTATTTCCCGCAAGATCACCGATGCCGGCGACCGCCGCCGCCTCAAGGATGTGACCCGCGATATCGAGATACCGCAGGGCATGGGCCTCATCGTCCGCACCGCGGGCGCGGAGCGGACAAAAACCGAAATCAAGCGCGACTACGACTATCTGATCCGCCTTTGGGAGAGCGTTCGCGATCTGACACTTTCCTCGACCGCTCCAGCGCTTGTTTATGAGGAAGGCAACTTGATCAAGCGGGCGATCCGCGATCTCTACGGCAAGGATGTCGACGAAGTGAACGTCGAGGGCGATGCGGCCTATCGTGAAGCCAAGGACTTCATGAAAATGCTGATGCCGTCCCACGCCAAGAACGTGAAGCTTTATAAGGACACGCGCCCGCTGTTCTCGCGCTTCCAGGTCGAAAGCCAGCTCGACAGCCTCTATTCGCCAACGGTCACACTGCCTTCGGGCGGTTACATGGTGATGAACCAGACCGAAGCGCTGGTGGCTGTCGACATCAACTCGGGGAAGGCTACGCGCGAGCACAATATCGAGGACACCGCCCTCAAGACCAATCTCGAGGCGTCGGACGAAATCGCCCGGCAATTGCGCCTGCGCGATCTTGCCGGTCTCATCGTCGTCGACTTCATCGACATGGAGGAGAATCGCAATAACCGGTCGGTCGAGCGCCGCATCAAGGAAGCGTTGAAAAACGACCGGGCCCGCATCCAGGTGGGCCGCATCAGTCATTTCGGCCTGCTTGAGATGTCGCGCCAGCGCCTGCGCCCGGGACTGCTCGAAGGCTCGTCCCGCACCTGCCCCCATTGCGAAGGGCGGGGCATCGTGCGCTCGGTATCGTCGTGCGGGCTTTCCGTGCTGCGTGCCATCGAGGAACATTTGATCGCGCGCAAGGCGGAGAACTTGACGGTCAAGTGCCACCGGGAAGTCGCCTCCTACATCCTCAACGAAAAGCGCGACAATCTGCTGTTGATCGAGACGTCCTACGGCATTTCTGTCTTCATCGTGCCAAGCGACGAGGTGAAGGGTTCCCAGGCGGTGATCGAACGCGCCGGCGACCGCGTCATTGCGCCCCGCAAAGTTCAGGCGGCGCCGATTCGTATGGATTCGGCATTTGCCGACAATGAGGATGCTGAGGAGGATATCGTCGCAGAGGCCGCCGAAGACGAAGCGGCGGATACGGACTCAAAAGAAGAGACAAGCCGGTCCCGTGATGAAGGCGGGTCACAGGATGGCGGCCGCGCCGAAAGCCAAACCCGCAGGCGGCGGCGTGGACGAAGGGGTGGCCGTAACGGCCGCGACCGTGACGACAGCCCGGCGCGACCGGAGGCAAGGGCCGGAATTCCCGGCCTTGGCGAACAGCCGGGTCTCGATGATACAGCCGCCGAGCAAGATACCGAGGCCGTAGTTTCTTCCGGCACCGCGGCCGGTGGCAATGGCGACGGCAGTCGGAGCCGGGGCCGCCGTGACCGTGGAGGCCGCAACCGGGACCGCGGTCGGGGTGGGCGTGGCCGCTCCCCTGGCGAGGAGGATCGCCATCCGCCCCCGGATATGGCCGAGTTACGCGCCGAACCGCCGGTCCATGCCGACGCCGAAACATCGCCGGTGAGGCAGGAGGCCCCGCCGCCGCGTCTTGCACCGGCGGAGGAGACTGCTGTCCAGGAAACAGAGCCGCGCAAATGGCAACCGCCGCAACCAACGCGTGACCCGGTCGTGACCGAGCGCAAGACCGGCTGGTGGAGCAAGCGGTAATAGAGGGACAACTTTCATCCGGCCGATGCTTCGAGGCCCACGGCTTCACCGTGGGCGTAGCATGAGGTTTGTTGAACTTAACCAGCCTCAAACTCGCCCTATTCAAAGCCGATTGAGGCCCGGAGGTTTCCGCATGATCCTGACGCCGCTTTATATCCGACGGATTTTCACGAGCCTGCTGATGGTTGTCCTGGCCCTCGTTACGGTGGCGCCGGCGCAAGCTGCCAAACCGCGCGCGGCGGGCCCGCCGCTGATCCGCGATGCGGAAATCGAAGGGCTGATGCGGCTTTACACCCGGCCGATTTTCAAGGCCGCGGGAATCAATCCGAGTTCGGTGCAGGTCTATCTGATCAACGATTCACGGATCAACGCATTCGTAGCTGGCGGCCAGCGCATCTTCATTCATACGGGTCTCTTGATGCAGGCCAAAACGCCAAACGAGTTGATCGGCGTTCTGGCCCACGAAACCGGCCACATCGCCGGCGGCCATCTTGCCCGCCTCGGCAAGGAACTGGACCATGCCAGCGTCACCTCCATCATCGGCATGCTGGTGGGTGCCGCGGCGGCGGTCGGAGGGGCTGCGGCGGGCGAATCCGGCGCGGCCAAGGCAGGCAGCGGCATCATGATGGGGTCCCAGGGCCTCGCCCAACGCAATGTGCTTGCCTATCAGCGCGTCATGGAAGCCTCGGCCGATCAGGCGGCGCTCAAATATCTAACCGCCACCGGCCAGTCGGCCAAAGGCATGATCACGCTCTTCGGCAAGCTTGCCAACGAGTCGATTGCCTCGCTGCAGAATGTCGACCCCTATGTAATGTCGCATCCCATGCCATTCGACCGGATCCGCAATCTCGAGGAAGCCGCGAAGAAAACCCGCTATTTTGACAAGCTCGATCCCCCGGAAATGGTGTTGCGCCACCAGCTTATGCAAGCCAAGCTCACGGGTTTTCTCGAACCGGCGACGGTGGTGTTCCAGCGCTATCCCAAGAGCGACAATTCGCTGGCCGGGCGCTATGCCCGGTCCATCGCGATGTTCCGTAAAGGTGATACCAAGAACGCAGTGCCGATCATCGAGAGCCTGACGCGGGACCTGCCGCAGGACCCCTATTTCTGGGAACTTCTGGGCCAAGCCCTGCTTGAAGGAGGCGCTCCCGCCAAAGCCGTGCCGCCGCTGAGAAAGGCGGTGGAACTCTTGCCCAGCAATGGGCTCATCCAGATTTTACTAGCCCAGGCATTGGTCGCCAGCGGCAGCAAGAACTCTTCCCGGGAGGCTTTGAAGGCGCTGCGGCTTGCCCAGAAGTCCGAGGGCCAGACGCCTGCCGTCTTCAAATACATGGCCATGGCCTATGGCCAGATCGGCGATGTTCCGCGCGCCGAACTTGCCACGGCGCAGGCAGCCTGGCTCCAGGGCGACAAGCAGCTGGCGACGCAGAAAGCCAAATCCGCGCAAGGCCGTTTCAAGCAAGGGACGCCGGAGTGGACTCAAGCTAACGATCTTTTGAATTTCGCTGGCCGGAACTGACATGGACTTGGGCAGGTGTCTCGGGCAAATTGTCCGCTCACGCAAAGAGGATCACATGACTTCCACTTTTCGCGCCGCGCTGTTGGCAATTTTCATGCTGTTCGCGCCCGCCACTGCCATGGCGGACGAATTCGATGCCAAGCAGCGCGACGAAATCGGCGCCATCGTTCGCGACTATCTCCTCAAGAATCCGGAGATACTGATCGAGATGAGCAAGGAACTGGAGAAACGGCAGCAGGTTGCCGAGGACCAGCAGCGTGAGATCGTGGTTTCCGAAAAGGCCGCCGAACTCTTCCACTCGAAATCCGATTTCGTGGCCGGCAACCCCAAAGGCGATGTCACCATGGTCGAGTTCTTCGATTACAATTGCAGCTGGTGCAAAAGGGGCATGCCGGAAGTCGTGAATCTGATCGAGGGCGACAAGAATCTGCGCATTGTCCTGAAGGAATTTCCGATTTTCGGCGAGGATTCGGAATATGCGGCGCACGCCGCACTCGCATCCAACAAGCAGGGTAAATACTGGCAGTTTCATCTTGCCATGCTGGGTCATGAAGGCAAACTCGCCAAGACGGACGTGGACGCGATCGCAACCGCCCAGGGGCTCGACCTTGCCTTGCTGAAGAAGGATATGGAATCGCCCGAAATCGCCGAGACAATCGGGCGCAACCAAAAGCTCGCCCAGGACCTGGCCATCAACGCCACGCCGGCCTTCGTTATCGACCGAAAGGTTATCGTTAGCTATTTGCCGAAAGAGGCGCTTGCCGCGGCGATTAAGGAAATCCGGGACGCGGGCGGCTGCACGGTTTGTTGATGGCCGCCGCTCACGCTTCCCACTGTCCACGGTTCCCCCTATAAGCGAGGGAACGCAGTTGGAGCAGCCCTGAAATCATGCCGCCGGTCCTCGTCCTCAACGGTCCCAATCTCAACTTGCTTGGTACCCGTGAACCCGCGATCTATGGCTCGGAAACGCTCAAGGACGTGGAGGGCCGCTGTGCAGGCCGGGCCCGGACACTTGGGCTTACCGTCGATTTCCGGCAAACCAACACGGAAGGCGAACTGGTGGGCTGGATCCAGCAGGCGCATGGGCAGGCCTCCGGGATTGTCATCAACGCCGGCGCCTACACGCACACCTCGATTGCCCTCCATGATGCCCTTCGGGCTTGCAATTTGCCGGTGGTCGAGGTGCACCTCTCCAATATCTACAAGCGTGAACCGTTCCGGCACCACAGCTATGTGTCGCCCGCCGCCAACGGCGTGATTTGCGGCTTCGGCGGGCATGGATACGAACTGGCGATCGAGGCTATCGCCAGCATTCTCAACGCAAACAAGAAGGGTTAGGCGAATGCCCTCGAAGAAGAAACCACCGGCGCGCACTGCCGCTCCCGATCCGGAATTCGATCTGATCCGGCGCCTGGCCGATATCCTGAATGAAACGGGGCTTTCGGAAATCGAACTCGACCGCAGAGGCGTCAAGGTGCGGGTGGCGCGGGGAACGACGCACAGTGCCGTGGTTGCGCAACCTGTTCTCACGCACCAGACACCGGCGCCGCAATCCGCGACGGCCGCCCTCGCCAAGGCGGCCGACGCCGATCATCCGGGCACGATTAAGTCGCCCATGGTTGGCACGGTCTATCGCTCCTCGGCGCCCGGCGTTGCGCCTTTCGTCGACGTGGGCGCGGAGGTGAAGGAAGGCCAGGTTCTGCTCATCATCGAGGCCATGAAGACGATGAACCAGATTCCAGCGCCCCGCGCCGGCAGGGTCACCCATGTCTTCGTCGACAGCGGGCATCCCGTAGAATACGGCGAGCCGCTGGTGGTCATCGAGTAATTCATGTTCGACAAGGTCCTCATCGCCAATCGCGGCGAGATCGCGCTGCGGGTCCTCAGGGCTTGCCGGGAGCTTGGCATTCCCACGGTGGCTGTCCATTCGACTGCCGACGCGGAAGCCATGCATGTGCGGCTGGCGGATGAAAGCGTTTGCATCGGGCCGCCGCCGGCACGCGACAGTTATCTCAATATACCGGCGATTGTCGCGGCCTGCGAAATCACCGGCGCCGATGCGGTTCATCCCGGTTACGGTTTCTTGTCCGAGAACGCCCGGTTCGCCCAAATTCTCTCCGAGCATAACATCAAGTTCATCGGCCCAAGTGCCGAACATATCCGCATCATGGGAGACAAGATCGAAGCCAAACGCACCGCCGTGGAGCTGGGCATTCCCGTGGTGCCCGGTTCGGAAGGCGGCGTTTCCGATATAGCCGACGCCAAACGCATTGCCCGCGGCATCGGCTATCCGGTGATCATCAAAGCGACGGCGGGCGGCGGCGGGCGCGGCATGAAGGTGGCGCGCTCGGAAGCCGATCTTGAAACCGCACTCAGCACGGCCCAGTCGGAAGCCAAGGCGGCCTTCGGCAATGGCGATGTCTATCTTGAGAAGTATCTCGAAAAGCCGCGCCACATCGAAATCCAGGTGCTGGGCGATGGCAAGGGCCAGGCAGTGCATCTGGGCGAGCGCGATTGCTCGCTGCAACGGCGTCACCAGAAGATTTGGGAAGAGGCCCATTCCCCTGCCCTCAATGGCGCCCAGCGCGATCAGATCGGACGCCGCGTGGCCGAAGCGATGGCGAAGCTCGGTTATGAAGGGGTGGGAACCATCGAGTTTCTATACGAGGATGGCGAGTTTTATTTCATCGAAATGAACACCAGGCTTCAGGTCGAGCATCCGGTGACCGAAGCGATCACCGGGCTTGACCTCGTTCAGGAACAGGTCCGCGTGGCGGCGGGTGCCGAGTTGCAATATAAGCAATCCGACATCGTCTTCGCAGGCCACGCCATCGAATGCCGCATCAATGCGGAGAACCCCACGACCTTCGCGCCATCGCCCGGCCGGGTCGACGCCGTTCATTTTCCCGGTGGCCTCGGCTGCCGGGTCGATTCGGCTCTCTATGCCGGTTACGTCATACCGCCCTATTACGACAGCCTCATCGGCAAGCTCATCGTCTCGGGCAAATCACGCACCGAATGCATGATGCGGCTCAGGCGCGCGCTTGGCGAATTCGTCATCGAAGGCATCGAGACGACAATTCCGCTGTTCCAGCAATTGCTGACGGAACCGGATATTATCAACGGCCATTATGATATCCATTGGCTGGAGCACTATCTCGCCCGGAACGTCTGATGAGCAGCACGATCACACCGCAGATCCTGTTGCGGGCCTACGCGGCAGGCATTTTTCCGATGGCGGAGAACGCCGAGGATGCGGCACTCTACTGGGTTGAACCGGAGGAGCGTGGCATCATCCCGCTTGATGGACTGCACATCTCGCATTCCTTGCGCAAGACGGTGCGGCGGCGGATTTTCGAGGTGAAGATCGATTGCAATTTTCCCGCAGTGATCGCCGCCTGTGCCGAAAAAGCACCAGACCGGGCCAGCACATGGATCAACGGACGCATCCGCAGCCTCTATACGCAATTGCATCGCATGGGCGCTTGCCACAGCGTCGAATGCTGGGCGGACGGGCAGTTGCTGGGCGGTCTTTACGGTGTCCGCATCGGTGCGGTGTTCTTCGGCGAGAGCATGTTCTCGCGCGCCACCGATGCCAGCAAGGTGGCACTGGTCCATCTCGTAGCAAGGCTCAATGCC
>JACMJT010000506.1 GCA_014380505.1 Hyphomicrobiales bacterium
AAACCCAAACGATGGCCGGGTTACGCCCGGCCATGATGAGGTTTGAGAGCAAGAATGATTTTTCATTCTCACACCAGCATCAGGCCTGGGTCTTCGATATAGGTCTTGAACGCCGCCAACAGTTCAGCGCCCAGCGCGCCATCGACACAGCGGTGGTCGGTTGAGAGCGTCACGCTCATCTGCTGTTCGATGACGATATTGTTGTCTCGCACAACGGGGCGGCGTTCGCCGGCGCCGACGGCTAAGATCGTGGCGTGGGGCGGGTTGATGACGGCGGCGAAGTTCTTCACTCCCATCATGCCGAGGTTTGAGACGGCCGTTGAGCCACCCTGGTATTCTTCGGGCTTTAATTTACGGACGCGGGCGCGGGCGGCATAATCCTTCATCTCGATTGAAATTTGCGAGAGGCCCTTGGTTTCGGCCTTGCGGACGATGGGCGTGATCAGGCCGCCGGGGATCGATACGGCGACGCCGACATCGGCGTGGTGGTGCTTGACCATGGCAGTTTCGGTCCACGAGACATTGGCGTCGGGCACCTTGATGAGGGCCATGGCAAGGGCCTTGATGATGACGTCGTTGACCGAGATTTTCCAGGAGGGCTTCCCATCCTTGTCCATGGGTGCCTGGCTGTTGAGGCGCTCGCGCAGGCTCAGAAGGCCATCGAGTGCCACATCGACTGTCATGTAAAAATGCGGGATCGTCTGCTTCGACTCGATCAGGCGGCGGGCGATGATCTTGCGCATAGCCTCATGGGGCACGAGTTCGAAAGTGCCGGGCTCGAAGAGTTTGAGCACCGCGTCATCGGACATGGGTTGAGCCATGGCGGCGGGCTTGGCGGCCGGTGATCCGCCGGGTTTGGCGTTCTCCACGTCCTTCAGCACGACGCGGCCATGGGGGCCGGAGCCTTTGATGGCCGCAAGGTCGAGGTTTTTTTGTTTGGCGATGCGCTTGGCGAGGGGGGAGGCGAAGATGCGGTTGCCCCCTCCGGCGCCGCGCGCCACCTCCCCCGCAAGGGGGGAGGATGACGACGGCGCTGCGGACTTCTTCTCCTTCTCTTCCCCCTTAACGGGAGACGTGTCAGCGCGTGGCGCTGACGGAGGGGGTGATGAAGCAGGCTTGATATCTCCCGCCTTCTCGCCTTCACCCAGGATCACTGCGATAGGCGTGTTCACCGCCACGTCATCGGTGCCATCGGCGACAAGGATTTTGCCGAGTGTGCCTTCATCCACCGCCTCGACTTCCATCGTCGCCTTGTCGGTTTCGATCTCGGCGAGAATGTCGCCAGATTTGATCTTGTCGCCTTCCTTCTTGAGCCACTTGGCGAGCTTGCCCTTTTCCATCGTCGGCGACAGGGCGGGCATGAGGATGTTGGTGGGCATGGGCCGCGCTCCTCACACGTACAGGACGGATTTCGCCGCCGCCACCACCTCGTCGGCGTTGGGCAGCGCCAGTTTTTCGAGGTTGGCGGCATAGGGCATGGGAACGTCCTTGCCGGCGACGCGGGCGACGGGCGCATCGAGATAGTCGAAGGCGTGGGTCATCACCTGGGCGGCAATTTCGGACGTGACCGAGAATTGTGGAAAGCCTTCCTCGACGGCGACACAACGGTTGGTCTTCTTCACGCTCTCAATAACGGTGGCGATGTCCATGGGGCGGATGGTGCGAAGGTCGATGACCTCAGCTTCGATGCCGTCGGCCGCGAGCTTGTCGGCGGCGGAGAGCGCATAGGTCATGCCGATGCCGAAGGCGACGATGGTGACGTGCTTGCCGGCGCGCGCCACGCGGGCCTTGCCGATGGGAACGATCCAGTCGTCAAGTTTCGGAACTTCGAAGCTCTTGCCATAGAGGATTTCGTTTTCGAGAAAGATCACCGGATTGCCGTCGCGGATCGCCGCCTTCATCAGGCCTTTGGCGTCGGCGGCCGAATAGGGTGCGACAACCTTGAGGCCGGGGATCTGCGAATACCAGGCGGCATAATCCTGGCTGTGCTGGGCGGCAACCCGGGCGGCGGCGCCGTTGGGGCCGCGGAACACGATGGGACAGCCCATCTGGCCGCCCGACATGTAAAGCGTCTTGGCGGCGGAGTTGATGATCTGGTCCATGGCTTGCATGGCGAAGTTGAAGGTCATGAATTCGACGATGGGTTTCAGCCCTGCGAAAGCAGCACCAATGGCGATGCCGGTGAAGCCGTGTTCGGTGATGGGCGTATCGATGACGCGAGTTGGGCCGAATTCTTCGAGCATGCCTTGCGAGATTTTGTAGGCGCCCTGGTATTCGCCCACTTCCTCACCCATCAGGAAGACATCCTTGTCGCGGCGCATTTCCTCGGACATGGCCTCGCGGATCGCCTCGCGCACGGTCATCGTGACCATCTCGGTGCCTTCGGGGATTTCGGGATCGGCGAGAGCCCCCTCTCCCGTCGTGCTACGCACGCCACCCTCTCCCGCTGGGGGAGAGGGGGAGGTTTTTTTATCCTCCCCCTTTGTGGGGGAGGTGTCAGCGCGCAGCGCTGACGGAGAGGGGGCTGCATCAGCCTCTCCGATCACCGCAATCGGCGTATTGACCTTCACATTCTCGGTGCCGGCGGG
>JACMJT010000064.1 GCA_014380505.1 Hyphomicrobiales bacterium
AGATGTCGTCGAGCGTCACGCCCTTGGTGCCCTGTTGCTGCGTGTAGTGCATCACCGCCTTGCGCGCCGCGAAGATGCCCTTGCTGTCCGAGTAGCCGGCCGAGGTGGGCAGGTTGCGGATCATGTCCTGCTGGATTTCCTCGGGCGCATCGAAGCCGAACACGGCGAGGTTGCCGATGTTGAGTTTGATGATGTACTGGCCCTCTTCCTCCATCTGCCGGGCCCGGTCCATGATCGGACCGCGGATGTCGTAGCAGACGTTGGCCAACTTGGCGGATTTGGAAACGATGTTCAAAAGCCTCTCCGAGGGCGGAACTTCACTGGGTAAAACGGGGGGACACTGAAGCAGCCCCGCCACGCGTGGCGTGCGGTGCCTCCCTATAATTTGACCACACAGACGCACCATGACCGTGCCATGGGGCCGCACCATCCGCGGGACCTGCACCGCGCATGCAATGAAACTCCAACCCGACAAGTTCGACGTCCAGACCATCACCAGCTACGGGCCCGGCTGGCTCGCCATCAATGGTGAACAGGTCGCCGGTAGCGTGGTCGTCAGCGCCGCCGGCCAGCGCTTCCCGTGGAAATGCGCTTCCTTCAGCGAATTGATGCCGCAGCATTTCGCGCTACTGGCCGATCTGGAATGCGAGCTCGTGATATTCGGTAGTGGCGAAAAAATCCGGTTTCCCCCGACAGCGTGGCTTCGACCGCTCATCGAAAAACGTATCGGCCTCGAAACCATGGACACCAAAGCGGCCTGCCGCACCTACAACATCCTGGCCGGTGAAGGGCGCAGCGTTGTGGCGGCCTTGCTGGTCGAGTAACTGTCGATGCGCCCCGCCGCGGGAGGGCGCGCGCGTTTTCGGCTAAAATCACGAATTGCAAAAGGCCGCATCGGCCCCAGGTAGCAACGAGCAAAACCTGTCACACGAGACACAAATCCCATGGCGATCGTTGTCAACAAACCCATCCCCGAATTCGAAGCGAACGCGACCAGCGGCGGCAGGGTGTCCAACACCTCGCACAACGGCAAGGTCGTGGTGCTGTACTTCTACCCGAAGGACAACACTCCCGGCTGCACCACCGAGGCGATGCAGTTTCGCGACAAGTACAAGGATTTCGTGAAGGCCGGCGCCACAGTCTTCGGCGTATCGCGCGACAACATGAAGTCGCATGACGAGTTCAAGGCCAAGCTCGAGTTGCCCTTCGAACTGATCGCAGACACCGAAGAAAAAATGTGCCACATGTTCGGCGTGGTCAAGAACAAGATCATGTACGGCAAGAAGGTCAAAGGCATCGAGCGCAGCACCTTCCTGATCGGTGCCGATGGCACGCTCAAGAATGAATGGCGCGGCCTCAAGGTGCCGGGCCACGTCGAAGACGTCCTGAAAGCCGTGAAAGCGCTAAAAAAGGCCGCGTGACGGCGGCTTCCCCTCCCGGCAAAGCCGCCCCGTCCTCGAGGCGGCTTTTTCGTTTTCCGACCTTCCCTTTCCCCATTGCCCATGCCCCTGCCTCCCGCCCCCGCCAAGCGTGCCGCCCTGCTGCTGCCGGAGGCGTACGACGCCCCGGCACGCACGCCACAGAAATCCCCGCGAGCTCCTCTTGCGCAGGGCACGAACACGGCTGCGCCTGAACGGTCGCTTGCGCTCGATTTCCAGTCCCACTCCGGCAGCGGCAATACGCATCCCATAGGCGAGCGGGAGGAGCGCGAAGCGCGCCATCCGCGTGCGCGCGACGAGGAAGCGATCCGCACTCCTGCCGCGCCCGCCGCCGCCA
>JACMJT010000507.1 GCA_014380505.1 Hyphomicrobiales bacterium
CGGCACTGGCGGGGCCGATCAAAGTTGAGCTCACACCCAAGGCCCGCTCGCTCATTGAGCGCAGTGCCGCCACCGTCACGCGCCTCCTGGCCTCCGGCGATGCCATCTATGGGGCCAACACCGGCTTCGGAAAACTCGCCAAGACGCGCATCGCGGCCAAGGACCTGTCGGCGCTGCAAATCAACATCGTGCGCTCCCACGCGGCGGGCGTCGGAGCGCCACTGGATGCAGGCGTCACGCGGCTCATCCTGCTGCTCAAGATCAACGCGCTTTCCCAGGGAGCATCCGGCATTTCCATCCTAGCCATGGAAACGCTAGCGGCGCTCATCAATAGCGATGTGCTGCCGGTCATTCCGGGGCAGGGTTCCGTCGGCGCTTCCGGCGATCTGGCGCCGCTCGCCCATATGAGTCTCGTGCTCATCGGCGAGGGTGAGGCAATGGTCAAAGGCCAACGCGTCACGGGTGCTGAAGGGCTCAAGGCCGTGAAAATGAGTGCCGTTCCGCTTGGACCGAAGGAAGGTCTGGCCCTTCTCAACGGCACGCAGGTTTCAACCGCACTGGCCCTTGCAGGTTTGATCGGCGCGGAGCGTAATGCCGCCGCTGCAATGCTGGCGGGCGCCATGTCGGTCGATGCGGTGATGGGCTCCGACACGCCCTTCGATGCCCGCATCCACGACCTCCGTCCCCATCCGGGACAGAAGCTCGCGGCACGTCACTATCTCCGCCTGCTTAAGGGCAGCGCCATCCGCGCCTCCCATCTCGTGGGCGACGAGCGGGTGCAGGATCCCTATTCCTTCCGCTGCCAGCCCCAGGTGATGGGCGCCTGCCTCGATATTCTCGCCAACGCCGGCCGCACGCTGCTCATCGAGGCCAATGGCGTCTCCGACAATCCGCTGGTGTTCGCCGAGGATGGCGCTGTGCTCTCGGGCGGCAATTTCCACGCCGAGCCCGTCGCCTTCGCCGCCGACATTATCGCCATGGCCATCGCCGAAATCGGCTCCATGTCGGAACGGCGCATCGCCGCGCTGATCGATTCAACCATTTCGCTGCTGCCACCTTTCTTGATCCGCAACCCCGGCCTCAACTCCGGCTTCATGATTCCCCAATGCACCGCCGCGGCGCTGATGAGCGAGAACAAGCAGATGTCGCACCCGGCCTCCGTCGATTCCGCACCCACCTCCGCCAATCAGGAAGACCACGTTTCCATGGCAACGCATGGCGCGCGCCGCCTTCTGCCCATGAACGCCAATCTCGCCCGCATCGCCGCCATTGAACTCATGGCCGCCGCGGAAGGCATTGATTTCCGCCGCCCGCTCAAATCATCGAAGGCGCTGGAAGAAGCTCACGGCCTTATCCGTTCGAAAGCCGCAAGCCGGGAACAGGACCGGGAATTTGCAACCGACATCGAGGCCGTCGCGGGCCTGATCGAACACGGAGATTTGCAAAGTTTTGTGCCGAATCTTTTGGCCGATCTCGGCTGCGTCTAATTCTTCAGCCGGTATCCCGTCTTGAATATCCAAGCGACAATGGCCAGCAACGCCGCGAGAAAGCCTGCGATGGCCAGCAGGCTAAGCCCAATGCCGACGTCGGAGTGGCCATAGAAGCTCCAGCGGAAGCCGCTCACCAGATAAACCACGGGATTGAACAGGCTAACGGTCTGCCAGAAGGGCGGCAGCATGTTGATGGAATAGAAGCTGCCGCCGAGAAATGTCAGCGGCGTGATGATCAGCAGGGGAATAAGCTGCAACTTCTCGAAGCCATCGGCCCAGATGCCGATGATGAAACCGAAAAGGCTGAAGGTAATGGATGTCAACACCAGAAAGCCCAGCATCCACAAGGGATGAAGAATCTGCAACGGCACAAACAGCGCCGCCGTCGCCAGAATAATCAGCCCAAGGATGATCGATTTCGTGGCGGCGGCGCCCACATAGGCGAGGACAATTTCGAAATAGGAAACGGGCGCCGACAGGAGCTCGAAAATCGTACCGATGAACTTTGGAAAATAAATGCCGAAGGAAGCATTGGCGATGCTTTGGGTTAGAAGCGACAGCATGATGAGTCCCGGCACGATGAAGGCGCCATAATTGATGCCGTCGATCTCCTGAATGCGCGAGCCGATGGCCGCTCCGAAGACCACGAAATAGAGTGAAGTGGAAATGACGGGCGAGATGACGCTTTGCATGAGGGTGCGCCCGGCCCGCGCCATTTCAAATGTGTAGATCGCGCGTACGGCATGGACGTTCATTGGGGCTCTCTCACCAGGCTCACGAAAATCTCTTCCAATGAACTTTGCGTGGTTTGCATGTCGGTGAATTCAATGCCGGCTTTCTTCACATCGTCGAGAAAAGCGGCGAGGCCGGTTTTGCCGCCCTGGGCCTCGTAGGTCTGGGTGATCTCCGTGCCCTCCGGTGAAAGCTCAAGCTGGTATTTGACAAGTTTTTCAGGGATTTTCTTGAGCGGGCCACCCAGATGAAGCGTCAACTGCTTCTTGCCGAGCTTGTGCATCAGGGCTTTCTTGTCTTCCACCAGAATGATCTCGCCCTTGTTGATCACGCCGATGCGGTCGGCCATCTCCTCGGCCTCGTCGATATAGTGCGTGGTAAGAATGATAGTGACGCCGGTTTTGCGGAGGCCCCGCACCAGCTCCCACATGTCGCGCCGCAGTTCGACATCGACACCCGCCGTCGGCTCGTCGAGAAACAGAATCTGGGGCTCGTGGGAAAGGGCCTTGGCAATCAGCACACGGCGTTTCATGCCGCCGGACAGCGTCGTGATCTTGCTGTCTTTCCTGTTCCACAGGGACAGGCTCTTCAGGGTCTTTTCGATATGGGCGGGGTTGGCC
>JACMJT010000065.1 GCA_014380505.1 Hyphomicrobiales bacterium
CCGAACCGGCGGGAAAACCGGCATCGTCGAAATAGCCGGCGCTGCCCGCCTGCGCCAGGCCGATCAGGGGCACCATGCGCGCCCGCACATTGGGAATTTCGCCGACCGTGGAGACGAATTCGTCCAGGGATTCCCCGGTGGCCGACAGGATTTTGGCCAGGCTCTCGGTCGAGGGCCAACGCAGCTTTCCATTGGCGGCGCCGCGCTTGCTCTTGTTAAAAGTGGTGGGGTCCAGACCGGCGACCCTGGCCAAGCCGGAGGGCGACATGCCATGCCGGGCGGCGAGGGCGTCGATGGCGCGCCAGATGTGCGGGTGGGTGAGCATTAGGAATAATGCCGGACTTTACGGTTATATTCCCAATATTATACTTCCCGTACCACCCGACTAGGGCCTTTGGAACGATTCCGGGAAAATTAGCGACAGACCCACCAAAAACAGACCAAAGCACGCAAGCACCCCATACATCGTGGCCGTGAGCCAAAATCCGAGCGGGACTTGGGCTCTAGGAACTTGGCGATACACGTGCCGCCTTCTCCGGTCGCCTTCGTCTACAAAAATGGTTGTCCGTACTGTGATCGCCCCTGCCTGGAGCAGCTTAAAAAGTTGGAACCCGCACCCAATGGCCAATGCGATCCCGAACAGAAGACCAAATGTCGGGGAAATCACTGGGGGCGTTTCCGTTTAGCGATAGTCTTGAACGATTGCAGGAATGTCTTTCCTGTCTCGTCGGCTTCAAATTCCTTGGCAGCGGCTAAGAACTTTTCCTTTTGCGACAGCTTGGCGTAGCTCTTTGGCTTCTTCGCCTTCTTCCGCTTCTCAGGCATTGGCCCCACCAACTGTTTTATAGGTGAGCCGCTTGCCGACCACACCGCGCAACGCCACAGCGGCGCGGCTTTCATCGTCCACGCCAAGGGCGATGCGGTTGTTATAGCGGAAATCATATTCCGACAGATAGCGGTGCAAGTGCTTTTCCTGGCAGTGCTGGTAGATGCCCTTCATTCCGCGCTTAAAGATGCTGAAAAAGCCTTCCACGGAATTGGTGTTCACATCGCCCCGAGCATATTCTTTCTGGCTATGGTTGACCGTCTCGTGGCTGGCAAACGCCCCATCGGCACCACGATATAAGCGGCTTTCATCGGTGTGCAGGCGGCTTTCGCGGCGCACGTTTTGCGTCACGATTGCCGCAACCGTCACCTTGTTGGCATGATCGACATGGAATGAGCGCACCGCGCCGCCACGCTGCACCAGGGACACGATGGGCATCTTGTGCGCGCCATGGCCGCCGCGAAGGAAGGGCTGGCCGTTGGCCTTGGTGGTGGGGACGATGGCCTTCTTGCCAAAATAGGTTTCGTCGGCTTCCACGACTTCGCCAAAGCCGCCTAGCGGGGCGAGATTGCCGTCGCGCATCGCTTCGCGGATACGGTGCGACATGAACCAAGCCGACTTCAGCGTGACGCCAAGCGAGCGGGAAAGCTGGTTGCTGCTGATACCCTTCTTGCTGGACGAAAGCAGAAAGATCGCCTGAAGCCACACGTTCATTTTGATGTTTCTGGCTTCAAAGATGGTGCCAACCTTGACGGTGAAAGGCTTGCGGCACGCCCGGCATTTGTAGACGCCCAAGCGGGTGCTCTTGCCCTTCAGGGCGGTGCTTTCGTCCAGAACGCCGCAGTGCGGGCACGGGCGACCATCTGCCCAAAGTTGGTTTTCCACGAAGGCGTAAGCGGCCTTTTCATCGTGGAAGTAGGGGCGGCTCAGGATCGACTTGGACATTGGCAGGGCCTTTCGGACTATGGCCCAACTTAATGCTTGACGTTTTAAAATGCAATGCATAATAATATTAAAACGCCAAGCATATGGATTCCAAATGGCTCGAAAACACTCAACCAACCCAGTTCGCAAGGCTATCGCTCAGAAGGCTGCTAGTGCCCGCTGGGCTGCCGCTGGGGACGTTCCGATGGCAGCGCACATTGGCGAACTCAAGATTGGAGATGCCGTGCTCGCATGTGCCGTGCTGCCTGATGGCACCCGGGTGCTCTCCCAGGGCGGGGTCACGAGTGCTTTTGGTCCCGAAACTGGCGGCTGGCAAAAGCGGAAACAGGCCGAGGACGACTCCGGTGATTTACCCGCTTTTCTGGTCGCCGCGTCGCTGAAACCCCATATTTCAGCGGACTTACGCACCCTGGTGTCCACCCCCAAGAATTACCGCGATCCGCGCGGCGGCCCCGTCCGCATCGGGCTGGAAGCAAGCCTTCTCCCGAAGGTCTGCGAAGTGTGGCTTAAGGCCCGCGCTGCGGGGGACCTGACCAAGATTCAGCTTCCGGTGGCAGCCCGCGCCGAGATTCTCATGCGCGGCTTGGCTCATACCGGCATCATCGCGCTGGTTGACGAGGTCACGGGGTATCAGGGCGTCCGGGCAAAGGACGCGCTGACCAAGATTCTTGAAGCCTTCATCGCTAAGGAACTCCAGCCATACATCTCGACGTTTCCGCCGCAATACTACGAAGAAATCTTCCGGCTTCGCGGCATGGAATACCCCAGGGAAAGCGTTCAAAGGCCACGTTACTTTGGGGTGCTGACCAATGAGATCATTTACAGGCGGCTTGCCCCAAACGTCCTTGAAGAATTGAAGCGAGTGACCCCCAAGGACGAAACCGGACGGCACAAGGCCAAGCTGTTCCAACACCTCACGCGCAATAAGGGCTACCCGAAGCTCTTGGAGCACTTAGGGGCCGTTCTCACCATGATGCAGCTAAGCACCAATTGGCACGACTTCTTGGCGAAGCTCGACAAGTTGCGCCCTCGACAAGATTTGAAAACGCTGGGTAAGGCTCAGCAGCTTTCTTTTGACTATGACGGCACCGCTGATAGCGGAAAGGGTATGTAGCCGTCTCATACGCTGCCGGGAGACATGCCCGCGCCAGAGCCTAGAAACTGAGGGGAGAAACATCTTGGCCGATGCCCCCAGCCTAGGTGCGAAGCTCCCGCCGTTGTGAGGCGGGGTGATCCCGAAGCCCGTGACCGTTCCGGACGGCGCGGGCTTTGGTGCTTTCAGGTATACCACTTCCTGGTACGGGAAGTATAATATTGGGGTTATATTCCTATAATAGGAGCAGGACGGGGCTCCGTCCATAGGGGTTTGGTTTGGGACTGATCGATTTCGGCGCCGGACTGCTGCGGCAACTGCCCGCCGAGACCGCGCATGACGCGACCTTAAGGCTGGCGCGGGTCATGGGCCCGTTTCTGCCCAAAGCCGCTCCCGACGATCCGCGTCTGGCGGTGTCGGCCTTTGGGCTGGATTTTCCCAATCCTCTGGGCCTGGCGGCGGGCTTCGACAAGAACGCCGCCGTCCCGGACGCCATGGCCAGGTTCGGCTTCGGCTTTGTCGAATGCGGCACCGTCACGCCCCTGCCGCAAGCCGGCAATGTGCAGCCGCGCCTGTTCCGCTTGCCCGAGGATGGCGCGGTGATCAATCGCATGGGCTTCAACAATGGCGGCATGGAGCAGGCAGCGCGCAACCTGGAGCGCCGTTCGGGCAAGGGCCTTGTCGGCATCAATATCGGCGCCAACAAGGACAGCAGCGACCGCGTCTCCGACTATGCAAAAGCCTTCACCCGGTTGGCGCCGCTGGCGGACTATGTGACGGTCAATGTCTCCTC
>JACMJT010000508.1 GCA_014380505.1 Hyphomicrobiales bacterium
GAAATCCCCCGTCTCGGGCTGATCGGCGTCAACACCGGAAACCCAAACCGCATCACGGCGGAAGCCATCCGCTCAGGCTTGCTCCCGGAACTTGCCGGTTATGACTCCCTGCGGCCGGAAGTAAAATACGGCCGCAACAGCCGGATCGACATGCTGCTCGAAAGCCCTGGACGCAAGCCCTGCTATGTCGAAGTCAAGAACGCCCATCTGTTCCGTAAAGCCAACATGGTGGAGTTTCCCGATTGCGTGACCGAGCGCGGGCGGAAGCATTTGCATGAAATGACCGACATGGTCAGGGCGGGCGCCCGCGCCGCCATGGTCTATCTGATCCAGGCGGCGTTCCCCGACCGCTTCGCCCTTGCCGAAGACCTCGATCCTGCCTATTTGCGGGCTTTCCGCGAGGCGCGAAAGGCCGGAGTTGAGGCTTTCGCCCTATGCTGTAAAGTCACCACGTCAGAAATCATTGCCGGCCGGGCCATTCCGGTCGAGGAACCTTGAATGACCTACGCCTCCACCGACGAAGACACCTCCCCCCGTTCGACCAAGATCACGCTGCATGGGCCGGCCGATTTTGAAGCCATGCGCAAGGCAGGCCGCCTCACCGCAGAAGCGCTCGACATGCTGGTGCCCCATGTGCGGCCCGGTGTAACCACCGAGACGCTCGACAATCTCATCGTGGACTTTGCCCACGATCGCAAGGCAAGCCCGGCGCCGCTCAATTACCGCGGCTACCCAAAATCGATCTGCACCTCGATCAACCATGTCGTCTGCCACGGCATTCCCAACGACAAGCCGCTGCGCGAAGGCGACATCCTCAACATCGATGTCACCCTCGTCAAAGATGGCTGGCACGGCGATTCCAGCCGCATGTATTGCGTGGGCGAGGTCACCCGCAAGGCCGAGCGCCTTGTCGAAGTCACCTATGAATGTCTGATGCGGGGCATCGCCGCCGTCAAGCCCGGAGGTCACCTGGGCGATATCGGTTACGCCATCCAGAGCTATGCCGAGTCGGAGCGCTGTTCGGTGGTGCGCGATTTTTGCGGCCACGGCCTGGGTCGCGTCTTCCATGCCCACCCAAACGTGCTTCACTATGGCCGGGCCGGCGAAGGCGTCGAACTGAAACCCGGCATGTTCTTTACGATCGAGCCCATGATCAATCTCGGCCGCCCCCATGTGAAAATCCTGAGCGATGGCTGGACCGCCGTCACCCGCGACCGTTCGCTCTCGGCCCAGTTCGAACACACCATCGGCGTCACCGAAACGGGCTGTGAAATCTTCACGCTCTCCCCCAAGGGCCTCCATCATCCGCCCTATCGGGTCTGAACCATGGCGGGTTTCGACGACGCATCTCCGCATTTTCTCGGCCACCGCGAGCGCCTGAAAGGCCGTTTCCGCGCCGGCGGCCCGGACGCTGTGCCCGATTACGAATTGCTGGAGATGGTTTTGTACCGCGCCATCCGCCGCGCCGACACCAAACTGCTGGCCAAGCAATTGCTGGCCCGTTTCGGCACCTTCGCCGAAGTCATCAGCGCCGAGCCTGAACGCCTGATGGAAGTAAAAGGCGTTGGCGAAGCCGTGGCCACGGAACTCAAGATCATTCATGCCGCCGCCATGCGCCTGATGAAAGGCCAAGTGATCAATCGCCCGGTGCTGGCCTCGTGGAACGCCATCCTCGACTATGTCCGCGCCGCCATGGCCTTCTCCGGCATCGAGCAGTTCCGCGTGCTGTTCCTCGACAAGAAAAACCAGCTCATCGCCGACGAGGTCCAGCAGCAGGGTACCGTC
>JACMJT010000509.1 GCA_014380505.1 Hyphomicrobiales bacterium
CCCGGCGCCAGCACAACCATCAGCCATGGCATGGCCACCATGGCGGCGGCACAGAAAACCACAAGCCAGGCGAGCAAGACCGAGAAGACTTCGACGGCCAAAGCGCGGGCGGCGGGCGCGCCTTCGCCCTCGATCCGCTTGGCAAACAGCGGCACGAAGGCTGAATTGAAAGCACCTTCCGCGAACAGCGCGCGAAACAAATTTGGAAAGCGCAGGGCCACGAAGAAAGCCTCGGCCACGGGGCCAGTGCCGACGGTGAAGGCCACGAGCTGATCACGGATGAAACCCAGCACGCGGCTCACCATGGTAAGGCCGCCCACCGTTGCCGCCGATTTGAGAAGTGACATCCGCTCAGGCTCGCATTGCCGTGGCGGGTTCGGGCGGGGCCAGCACTCCGGCAAGGGTGTGCTCGATCTGTTTGTGGCGGGCGGTATCCTCGATTTTTCCGCCGGTCAGGCTGGTCACATAAAACACGTCGATGGCTTTTTCTCCGAAGGTCGTGACGTGGGCTGAGGCGATATTGAGATTGAGGCGGTAGAGCGCCTCGGTCAGATCGTAGAGCAGGCCGATGCGGTCAAGGCCGTTGATCTCTATCACGGTGAAACGGTTGGACGACTGGTTGTCGATGATGACGCGGGGTTCCACGGTGAAGGCGTTGATGCGCAGCTGCGGCTTGTGGACACGCGCCACGGCTTCCTTGAGCCATAGTTCGCCGCGCAGCGCTTTTTTTATAAGTTCGCCCACGCGCCGGGCGCGGCGTTTCTCGTCTTCCTCGTCAGGGAATTCGCGCTGGATCAATATTGTGTCGAGCGCCATGCCGTCGGCCGTGGTGAAAATGTGCGCGCCCGCGATATTGGCTCCCGCCGCGGCGCAGGCGCCGGCGATGAGCGCCACAAGACGCGGGTGATCGGGAACATAGACGGTCAGCGCGGTGATGGCCGTGAAGGCATCGGTTTCGACTTCCGTCACCACGCTCTTTGGCGTTGCGTGAGCCATGAGCGCCTGGTGCTGCAACTGTTTTTCGAGCGGAACGCCCAGCCAGTAAGCATCGTAGTGGCGGGCCGCATATGCGGCTTTTTGCTCCTCGCTCCAGCCGGGCAGCCTGGCGAAGAAGGCGGCTTGCGCCTCGGCCACGCGCTCCTTGCGAGTGATAGAGGAATGGCCGCCCGAGAGCACCTGCTCGGCTTCGGCATAGAGGGTGCGCAGAAGTTGCCCCTTCCAGCCATTCCATACGCCGGGCCCCACGGCGCGGATATCGGCGACGGTTAGAATGAGGAGAAGCTTGAGGCGTTCGAGGCTTTGCACCACGGCGGCGAAATCGAGGATGGTTTTAAAGTCGCCCAAGTCACGCATCTGCGCCGTTTCGCTCATCAGCAGATGATGACGGACCAGCCAGGCGGCGGTTTCCGTTTCCGCGGCCGAAAGGCCAAGGCGCGGACCTAGCGCCTCGGTGATGCGCGCGCCGGCAATCGAATGGTGTTCGGGGCGGCCCTTGGCAACGTCATGCAGCAGCACCGCCACATAAAGGGCTCGCTTCCCAGTAACGGTCGGGAAGATAGAGACGGACAGGGGGTGATCCTCCGCCAATCTGCCCTGCTCGATGCCTGCGAGGATGCCGACGGCGCGGATCAAATGTTCGTCAACGGTGAAGTGGTGATACATGTTGAACTGCATCATCGCCACGATCTTGCCGAACTCTGGAATGAAGCGGCCGAGGACACCCGCCTCGTTCATCAGCCGCAGGATGGCCTCGGGCTCCGTGCTTGCGGTCAGCAGTTCGAGGAAGATGGCATTGACTTCGGTGTCCTCGCAGACGGATGTCTTGATAAGGTTGAGCGACCTCCGCACCTGCTTCAGAGCGTCGGGGTGAACTTCGGCTCCATGTTTCGCGGCCACTGCGAAAAGGCGGACCAAGTTGACAGGATCACGCTCGAACGCATCGGGGGATTTCAGCACGACGCGGCCGCCTTCCAGCCGGAATGCAGGCGCATTGGCGAGGGAACCGGAAGATTTCAATCTGAACCTTCCGAACATGCGGCTCAGGGAGGGGGCCTCTTTCATCTGCCGGGCCTCGAGGCTGGCACAGAGGATGCGGGTCAGGCTGCCCACATTCCTGGCCACTAGGAAATAGTGCTTCATGAA
>JACMJT010000510.1 GCA_014380505.1 Hyphomicrobiales bacterium
CCTTCGAGGGCAATGACCTCAATCCCGTCCTTCAGGATATCGGCCTCGCCGTCCATCCGCCGCTTCTCTACCTCGGTTATGTCGGCTGCTCGATCTCTTTCGCCTTCGCCGTGGCCGCGCTCATCGACGGCCGGATCGACGCAGCCTGGGCGCGCTGGGTGAGGCCCTGGACGCTCGCGGCGTGGATGTTTTTGACCATCGGCATCGCCATGGGGTCCTGGTGGGCCTACTACGAATTGGGCTGGGGCGGCTGGTGGTTCTGGGACCCGGTGGAGAACGCCAGCTTCATGCCGTGGCTGGTGGCAACGGCGCTGCTGCATTCCGCCATCGTCGTCGAGAAACGCAACGCACTCAAGATCTGGACCGTGCTGCTGTCGATCCTCGCCTTTTCGCTGTCGCTCATCGGCACCTTCCTCGTGCGCTCTGGCGTTCTCACCTCCGTTCATGCCTTCGCCGTCGATCCAGCGCGGGGCGTCTTTGTGCTTGGCATCCTCTGCGTGTTCATTGGCGGAGCTCTGGCGCTGTTCGCCTGGCGGGCTCCCGCGATCAAGGCGGGCGGCGTGTTTGCGCCGGTGAGCCGCGAGGGCGCACTCGTCGTCAACAATCTGCTGCTGTGCGTGGCGGCGCTATCGGTTTTTATCGGCACGCTCTATCCGCTGGCGCTTGAAACGCTGACAAACGAAAAAATCTCCGTAGGTGCACCCTATTTCAATCTGACCTTCGGATCGATCATGCTGCCGCTCCTGCTGTTCGTTCCGGTGGGACCGATGCTGTCGTGGAAACGTGGCGACATGGCGGGCGCTCTCCGCCGTTTGTGGATCGCGCTGACTGTCGCCGCCGCCGTGGCGCTTGTCATTTTGAGTGCGCAAGTCAGGGGTCCGTGGCTGGCGCCCGTCGGCATGGCGCTGGGCGCCTGGCTCGCCACCGGAGCCTTGCTCGATCTTGCCGGAAAGATTGCGTTTTCCAAGGTGCCGCTGCGCATCAGCCTGGCGCGCCTTGCCGGTCTTCCCGGCTCCTCCCTCGGAGTTGTCTTTGCCCATGGCGGCCTCGGCATCATGGTTATGGGGATAATCGCGATTTCGCTTTGGAAGACTGAAGTGATTGTCGCCATGGAACCCGGCGAGACGGCCGAGGTCGGCGCCTATACGGTGACGTTTCAGGGTGAAGCACCGCTGACGGGGCCGAACTACACGGGACGCACCGGACGGTTTCTCGTCACGCGCGACGGCAGGGAGGTAACAACCCTCATCTCCGAGAAGCGCGAGTTCAAGCCCAGCGGCACGCCGACAACGGAAGTTGGCCTCCATCAGACGATTGCCGGCGATCTCTACGTGGTCATGGGCGATCAAACCGCCACAGGTGCTCGCGCCATGCGCATGTATTTCAATCCGCTGGTCAACCTGATCTGGATCGGCGCGTTGATGATGTTCGCAGGCGGCGCTTTCTCGCTGGCCGACCGGCGCTACCGCGTCGGCGCGCCGAAGCGGGTTGCAAGCACGGAGGCGGTGGCGGCGGAATGAAATTATTTCAGCATCTCTGTCGTCGCATCGAAGAGGCCCTCATCCGGCCTTCGGCCACCTTCTCCCATGCCTCGCGGCACGGGAGAAGGCAGATCAATGTTTTGCCTTCTCCCGCGCGGAACGCGTGGGAGAAGGTGCCCGATAGGGCGGATGAGGGCCTCTTCGCCGGGATAACGAAAAGGATAGGCGTGACGATAGGGCTGTTGATAGCGCTGTCTTTGCCCGCCCTCGCCGTGCAGCCCGATGAAATCCTGAAGGACCCGGTGCTTGAGGCGCGCGCCAGGGCACTTTCGGGGAATTTGCGCTGCCTCGTCTGCCAGAACCAGTCGATTGACGATTCCGATGCGCCGCTTGCCCGGGATCTGCGCCTGCTCATTCGCGAGCATCTGGTGAAAGGCGAAACGGATGCGGAGATCGTGGGCTACGTCACCGACCGCTATGGCGATTTTGTCCTGCTCAAGCCGCGATTCAGTCCAGGCACGCTGCTCTTGTGGATCACGCCGTTTGTAGCACTTCTGATTGGCATTTTCACCCTGTGGCGCCGGAGACCAAGTTCGTCCGGGTCCGAACAGCCCCTGAGCGTTGCTGAGAAAGCGGCACTCAACAAGGCGCTGGAATAGAAACGTTACAAAACTTTCATGTTTCCGCAAGGTGCATGTAAGGCGAAACCGCCCATATCTCCGTGATCCAATCACCCTGATGGAGGTTTCCCCCAATGCCCAAACTCGCTAAAAGCCCGCGCACCCTCGGTCTCCTCGCCGCCGGTCTCCTGATGGCGACCACACTGACCACCGCGACAATGATGTCGATGTCTCCAGCGGTCTCGGTCGAGGCGCAAACTGCTATCGCATTCGATCCTTCGCGCGGCGTTGCCGATCTTGTCGACAGGGTTATGCCCGCCGTCGTAAGCGTTCAGGTGAAATTCGCCAACGTCGCCGGTGAATCGGATGGCGAACAGATGTCCCCGAACATCCCAGAGGAATTCTTCAAGCAGTTTCCGCAGTTTCGCCAGGGTCAGCCGTTCCAAGGGCCACAGCGCCGTGACGGCATGGCTCAGGGTTCCGGATTTATCATTTCCGCCGATGGCTATGCCGTCACCAACAACCACGTGGTGAAGGACGCCTCAGAAGTGAACGTGAAGCTGGAGGATGGCTCGGACTACGACGCGACTGTAATCGGCACCGATCCCATGACGGATCTGGCCCTGATCAAGATCAAGGCGGACAAGCCCTTCAAGTTCGTGAAATTTTCATCGACGGAACCGCGCGTCGGCGATTGGGTGATGGCCGTCGGCAATCCTTTCGGCCTCGGCGGATCGGTGACGACGGGCATTATCTCGGCACGGGGACGTGACATCGGCTCCGGCCCCTACGACGAGTTCCTGCAGATCGATGCTTCGATCAACCGGGGTAACTCCGGTGGCCCCGCCTTCAATCTCGAGGGTGAGGTGGTGGGCGTGAACACGGCGATCTTCTCGCCTTCGGGGGGCTCGGTCGGCATCGGCTTTGCTATTCCTGCGACGACGGCGGAATCGGTTATCGGTAGCCTCCAGGGCGGCGGTTCCGTGACGCGTGGCTGGCTTGGCGTGCAGATCCAGCCGGTGACCAGTGAAATCGCCGAGAGTCTGGGTCTTGCGACAAGCAAGGGCGCCATCGTTTCCGATGTAACGGATGATTCGCCGGCGCTCGCAGCGGGCCTCAAGACCGGCGACACCATTCTCAAGGTGGACGGCAAGGATATCGCGGACGCCCGCGACCTGGCCAAGCGCGTCGCCCGTATCAAGCCCAACAGTCCGGTTCCCGTTACCATCGTGCGGGACGGCAAGACCATGGATGTGGCCGTGACCATTGGCACCATGCCGGAAGGTCAGCGGATGGCAAGCGCCGGCGGCAATTCCGGTGGCAGTGTTCTGAAAGGTCTCGGCATTCAGGTGGCTCCCGCGGCCGATGGCGAGGGCGTGACGGTCACCGGTGTCGAGCCCAACAGCCGGGCTGCCGAATATGGTCTCAAGCAGGGCGATGTCATCCTGGAGGTCGCGGGCAAGGAAGTACGCGGAACCACCGACATTCGCGATGCGCTGAAATCGAACGGCAAGAAGCGCGTCCTCATGCTGGTCCGCTCCGGCGATTCGAAACGGTTCCTCACCCTGCCTCCCAATCAGGGCTGACGTTATCGATCAGGGCGCGTGGCGTAAAACCACGCGCCCTTTTCATGAGGTCCCGAACATGCAACCTATTGCGCAGGCTCACGTAAACAAAGCTGAACCGGAGATCGGCCGTCGGTCCATGCGCATACTGGTGATTGAAGACGATCGCGAAGCCGCCACCTGGCTCATCAAGGGCCTGGCGGAAAGCGGCCATGTGGCGGACCACGCTGCCGATGGCGAAGAGGGGTTGGGCCTGGCGCTTGAAGGCCGTCACGACGTCCTCATCGTTGACCGCATGCTGCCGAAACTCGATGGGCTTTCAATCGTCCGGCGGACGCGAGACGCGGGTATCAAGACTCCCGTGCTGATCCTGAGCGCCCTTGGCGACGTTGACGAGAGGGTTAAGGGCCTTCGGGCTGGCGGGGACGATTACCTTGGCAAGCCCTATTCGTTCTCGGAACTACTAGCCCGTGTCGAGGGACTGGGCCGCCGCAAGGCCGATGCGCCTCTTGCAACAAAACTTCGCGCCGCCGATCTCGAGATCGATCTCTTGACCCGTAATGTGAGCCGCATGGGCCGCCCCATTTTGCTGCAACCGCGCGAGTTTAAATTGCTGGAATATCTCGTGCGCAACGCCGGGCACATCGTCACCCGCACCATGCTTCTGGAAAACGTTTGGGATTACCACTTCGACCCCCAAACCAATGTCATCGATGTGCATATCTCCAGGTTGCGGGCCAAGATCGACAGGGGGTTCGACGAACCGATCCTGCAAACGGTGCGTGGTGCCGGATACATGATCCGTGCGGCTTAATTTCAAGCTGCTGCAAACCTCGACCTTCCGCCTCGCGGCGCTCTATCTGGTTTTATTTGCAATTTCGGTGGGCTCGTTGCTCGCCTACGTTTACTGGAACACGGCGGTGCTGCTGGAGCGCCAGACCGACGAGACGATCCGGGCCGAGGTCCAGGGCCTGGCCGAGCTTTACCGCCTGCGCGGCCTCCCCGGCATCATCGACACGATCCAGCGCCGCAGCCGCGAAGACACAGGCTCGATCTACCTACTGACCGATCTGGTCAACCGCCGCGTCGCCGGCAATCTGGATCTCCTCCCCAAACTGGCAAGCACCAGCGAAGACTGGATCGAATTTCCCATTGTCGTGCGCCGGGGCGATACACCCGCACAGCATATGGCCCGGGCCTACCATGCCAAACTGAGCGGCGGCTATGAGCTGGTTGTGGGCCGCGATGTGGAAGCCTTGCGGCGGTTCGCGGGGATCATCCGCGAGACCCTGTTCGGCGCCCTTGTCATTGCCCTGGTGCTGGGATTGGGTGGCGGGCTGCTGATGAGCCGTAACTTTTTGCACCGCGTCGATGCCATAACGGCCGCGAGCCGTTCGATCATGGGCGGCAACATGGCGGGCCGCATGCCGGTTTCAGGAACCGGCGACGAACTTGACCGCCTGGCGCTGGCACTCAACCAGATGCTGGACCAGATCGGGCGCCTGATGGCGGGCCTGCAGGAAGTCTCCAGCAACGTCGCCCACGATCTCA
>JACMJT010000511.1 GCA_014380505.1 Hyphomicrobiales bacterium
GCCCATCCTGCCGCGCTTTGCCGAAGGCGACGAAGGTGATGAACTTCGCCGGCAGGCCCATGAAGGGCTTGAGACACGCTTACAGAATCGCGGCGTGGTCGCAGGAAAATCTCTGGAAGACTATGTGAAGCGGCTCGATTTCGAGCTTGATGTCATCGTCAACATGCAGTTCTCCGGCTATTTCCTCATCGTCGCCGACATCATCAAACATGCGAAGTCGAAGGGCATTCCGGTGGGGCCGGGGCGCGGTTCAGGAGCCGGGTCTATGGTCGCCTATGCGCTCACCATCACCGATCTCGATCCTTTTCGTTTCAATCTGCTGTTCGAGCGCTTTCTCAATCCCCAACGCGTGTCGATGCCGGATTTCGATATCGACTTCTGCCAGGACCGCCGCGACGAGGTGATTGAATACGTGCAACAGCGCCACGGGGCAGACAAGGTGGCGCAGATCATCACCTTCGGCAAGCTTCAGGCCCGCATGGTAACGCGCGACGTGGGGCGCGTGCTGCAAATGCCCTATGGCCAGGTGGACCGGCTGTCCAAACTGATCCCGATGAATCCCACCAATCCGATAACTCTCGCCCAGGCCATCGAGGGCGAGCCACGGCTCCAGGAAGAGCGCGACCGGGACCCCATGGTTAAGACGCTGTTCGAAATCGCGCTCAAGCTCGAAGGCCTCAACCGCAATGCCTCCACCCATGCTGCGGGCATTGTCATCGGCGACCGGCCGCTCGAGGAGCTGGTCCCGCTTTACCGCGATCCACGTTCGACGCTTGCCGCCTCCCAGTTCAACATGAAATATGTGGAGAAG
This sequence comes from Hyphomicrobiales bacterium, assembly GCA_014380505.1. Next base: position 812 of record JACMJT010000511.1, read on the forward strand.
GCCGGGCTGGTGAAGTTCGACTTCCTCGGCCTCAAGACACTCACGGTGATCGACAATGCGCAAAAACTGATCCGGCTGCGTGACCCTTCATTCGATATCGACCGCATTCCCTATGACGACGCGAAAACCTACGAAATGCTGGGGCACGGCGATACGGTGGGCGTGTTCCAACTGGAAAGTTCGGGCATGCGCGACGTGCTCAAGAAAATACACGCCGATTGCATCGAGGACATCATCGCCATCGTGGCGCTCTATCGCCCCGGCCCCATGGACAACATTCCGCGCTTCATCGCCTGCAAGAGGGGAGAGGAGCAGCCGGATATTCTGCATCCCCTTATCGAGCCTATCTTGAAAGAGACCTACGGCATCATGGTCTATCAGGAACAAGTGATGCAGATCGCCCAGGTGCTTTCGGGTTATTCGCTGGGCGAGGCCGATCTTTTGCGCCGCGCCATGGGCAAGAAGATCAAAGCCGAGATGGACGACCAGAAAGGGCGCTTTGTCAAAGGCGCCACGGAAAAGGGCATCCCGGCAGTGCTTGCCGCTTCCATCTTCGAACTGGTGGCGAAGTTCGCCGGCTACGGCTTCAACAAGTCCCACGCCGCGGCCTACGCGGTGGTGGCCTATCAGACGGCCTTCCTCAAGGCCAACCATCCGGTGGAATTTCTGGCTGCTTCCATGTCGCTCGACATGGGCAACACCGACAAGCTCATGGCCTTCCGGCAGGAAGCCCAACGCGCCGGGGTCAAGATCGTGCCACCGTCGATAAACGCCAGCAGCGCCGATTTCGCCGTGAAAAACGGCACCATTGTCTATGCGCTGGCGGCGCTGAAGAATGTCGGCGCGGGCGCCATGCAGCATCTGGTGGAAATCCGCGAGACGGCGGGGCCGTTCACGTCGCTCGGCAGCTTCGCCCGGCGGATCGATGCGCACGCTGTCAACAAACGTTCGTTGGAAAGCCTCGCCAAAGCGGGCGCATTCGATGGCCTTAACCCCAACCGGGCGCAGATTTTAGACGGCATTGAATCGATTCTGGCGCTGGCCAACCGCACAACCTCGGAAAAGGAGGCGGGCCAGAACGATCTTTTCGGTTCGCTTCAGGGTTCATCCGATGAGTTGGTGCTGCCGCGCCGCGAAGCCTGGCTAACCATGGAACGGCTTGCGCAGGAATTCGAGGCGGTGGGTTTTTATCTCTCCGGCCATCCGCTCGATGACTATGTGAAACCCTTGGCCAAGCTCGGTGTCGAAACCTGGGCGTCATTCCATGAGAAGGCCCTGACGAGGGGAGCAACCGCGGCGAAGCTTGCCGGCACTGTCACCCACCGGCAGGAGCGCCGCTCCAAGTCCGGCAACAAATTCGCCTTCATCGGTTTCTCCGACCCCACCGGCCAGTTCGAGGCGATCTGCTTCTCGGACACGCTGGCCCAATACCGCGATCTGCTCGAACCCGGAACGGCGGTGATTGCCCGCGTCGAGGCCGACGTTGAAGGCGAGGAAGTGAAGATACGCCTGCAGAGCGTCGAGGTCCTCGACAAGGCGGCGGCGACCATGGCCACCGGACTTACGATTTTCGTGCGCGCTGTTAAGCCGCTCGACTCCATCGCCCAGCGCCTTGTCAACGGCGGCCGGGCACCCGTGCGCCTCGTGGTGCTGATGGAGAAGGGCCGCGAGGTCGAACTGGCATTGGGCAACAAGTTCACCGTGACGCCCCAGATCAAGGGCGCCATCAAGGCCATCTCCGGCGTGGTGGACGTTCAGGATCTTTGAGATGCGGCGCGGTGCGTCACCGGTGCCTTGCGCGTGACGATGACGCGGTCGATCCGGCGTCCATCGAGGTCGACGACCTCGAAGTTGTATCCGGACATATTAAAGGATTCGCCTGCCGCGGGAATGCGGCCCATCCGGTCCAGCACAAACCCCGCAACGGTGTGGTAGTCGCGAGTCGGGGGCATCCGGATCCCCAGGCGTTCTGTCAGAAGATCAATGGGTGTGCCGCCGGAGACCAGCAGGGAACCATCATCCCGCTCGACGATATCGGGGTCGATTTCGGTGTCGTCGTGGCGGAACAC
>JACMJT010000512.1 GCA_014380505.1 Hyphomicrobiales bacterium
CGCGAAGGCAACCAGCGCGAGCATGATCGTCCATGCACGCAATGCGTTGCGGGTGGCGAGCACGCTGACCGAATGCAGTAGCGCGGTTGCCGCGAGCCAAGGCATCAGCGAAGCGTTCTCGACCGGGTCCCAGAACCACCAGCCGCCCCAGCCAAGCTCATAATAGGCCCAATAGCTGCCTGCGGTTATTCCAAGTGTCAGGAAAATCCACGCCGCAAGAACCCACGGCCGCATAGCGCGCGCGAATGCCGGGCCGACCTGCCGGGTGAGCAGCGCGGCGACGGCAAATGAGAAGGCTACCGACAACCCGACATAACCGAAATACAGCGTCGGTGGATGAAAGGCGAGGCCCATATCCTGCAACAGCGGATTGAGCCCTGCCCCGGCCGCCGGCGCCGGAACCAGCCGCTCGAACGGGTTTGAGGAGAACAGCAGGAATGCGAAAAAGCCAAGCGCAACAACGGCCTGCACGGCTAGCGTGACCCGCAATGTCTTGTCATCGAGCCGCTTTTCGATGAGCGATATGGCCGCGCCCGACAGCGCCAGCACTGTGACCCAGAGCAGCATCGAGCCTTCATGATTGCCCCATGTTGCGGCCAGTTTGAAGATCATCGGCTTGTCGATATGGCTGTTGCTGGCGACCAGCAGAACCGAGAGATCGGTCACGTAAAACAGCCACATCAGCGCGCTGAAAGAGAACAGGCAAAGCAGCCCTTGCACCACCGAGGCCGGTTTGATCAAAGCGGATAGCTTACCCTCGCCAATCAGCGACAGCCCGCCTGCAAGCTGAAGCAGCGCCATCGCTGCGGCCAGCCACAGGGCAGCGAGACCGGTCTCGGCCATCATTGCGCGAGCGTATCCTGTGTCTTGCCAGCGGCTTTCATGTCTATATCGGCCAGTTCACGGGGCACGTAGTTTTCGTCATGCTTCGCAAGCAGGCTGTCGGCAGTGAATACGCCATCTGGACCAAGGCGACCATCGGCGACCACGCCGGAGCCTTCAACGAACAAATCGGGGGTGATGCCGCGATAGGCGACTTGTTGTGAGGTATCACGGTCCTGCACGGTGAAAGTAATCGACACGCCGTCGGCGGCGCGGACAATCGAGCCTTTTTGCACCATGCCGCCGAGGCGGATCGCTTGGCCGGGCTTGACGGCACCTTTAGCGAGCGTGCTTGGGGTATAAAAATAGGACGCCTCCTCGCGCAGCGCGCTAGCCGCCAACAGTCCAGCACCGATCAGGGCGACAAGCGCTACGAGGGCCAAAATGAGACGCTGATGCTTGGGTTTCAAGGCTGTTGCCTCAGGTCATCGGCCAGTGCCTCGGATCGGCGCATCGCGAGATAGCTCGACACCATCAGCCAGACCATGCCGGTAGCGGTCACCGCGAAGGCGGCAATGATGAAGGCGCTATGGCCCATCTCAGTCCTCCGCCATCCGCCGCATCCGCGCCTCGATCCGCATTTCGGCCAGCGCCGCGCGCATCCGCATCAGCACGATGGCGCCAAACAAGAGACTGAAACCGGCGACACTTATGAACAGCGGGACGAGATAAGCGGGGTCGATGGACGAGCCACCCAGCGTGATGCTCGCCTTCTGGTGCTGGCTTTCCCACCAGATCACCGATCGGTTGATGATCGGGATATTGACTGCGCCGATGATGCCGAAAACGGCGGCAACGCGGCTGGTATCGCCCTTCTCGCTCGATGCATTGGCAAGCGCGATATAACCCAAATAAAGAAAGAACAGCACCAGCATCGAGGTCAGCCGCCCATCCCACACCCACCAGGTTCCCCAAGTCGGGCGCCCCCAAATCGAGCCGGTGGCAAGGCAGATCGCGGTAAAGGTCGCCCCCGGCACCGCAACCGCGCGCGCGGCTATGCCCGCCAGCGGATGCCGCCAGACAAGCTGGACGATGCTGGCAATCGCAATACCGCTCCATCCCGCCATACCGAGCCAGGCCGAGGGGACGTGCACGAAGATGATCTTGACGGTATCGCCCATCAGCCGCTCGCCCGGTATCGCCGCGATGCCCCACAGACACGCGCCGAACACCAGCAACAACCCCGGCCAGAACAGCGCCGGAGTCAGCGGTTTGGCAAGGCGCAAAAAACGGGCAGGATTGGCGAAACGGTGCATGACTTGGGCTGCCTCTAGCACCCTGCCCCGCCAACGCCAACGGATTTGGATTAGCGCCCGATCAGCCTTTGTGCCATTTTGTCCGCGACCGTAGCGGCAGGCACATTGTCGGTTTCGCTCTCGACCCAGATGTCGCGCAAACGGCCGGGGATGAGGTCGATGCGTTCGTTTACCTCGTCGACTGAAACATTGCCGATATATTCGAGGCCCACATTGATGATGCCGCCCGCGTTGATGACATAATCGGGCGCGTAGAGAATGCCG
>JACMJT010000513.1 GCA_014380505.1 Hyphomicrobiales bacterium
ACACCGTCCGGTCTCCGGGGAGAGATGGAAATATTCCGCCATCTGATGGTGGCGCAGGATACGGGCACCGCTATCCGGGGCCATGTGCGCGGCGATGTGTTCTGGGGGGCGGGTGAACGGGCCGCGCTGACAGCGGGCCACATGAAAAGCCCTGGGACCATGATCGTGCTTCTGCCGACGGACATCGCCCGCGAATTGATTGCCGGACAATGAGCCGCAAGCCCCCCGATTTCGAACTTTGGACTGAGATGACCAGATCGGTGAAGCCCTTGCGCAAGCGTAAGCCTGTTTCTCCCTCCCCCTTGCGGGGGCGAGCCATTGCGAGCGCCGCGCCAGCGGCTGGCAAGGCTAGGGGCGGGGGTCTGGTGGTATCGCCTCCCGAGCGGGCAAGCCCGCCGGTGGAGCGGCCTCCACCCTTGATCCCTCCCCACAAGGGGGAAGGAAAGAAAGCAAAATCGCCGCCTCCCAACACCGGCTTCGACCGGCGCACCACGCAGAAGATGACTCGGGGCAATGTCGAGATCGAACGGCGCCTCGACTTGCATGGAACGGGAGTTGAGCTGGCGCGCGTGCAGCTTCTGCAATTCCTGCGGGGCGCCCATGGCGATGGCGTGCGCACCGTGCTGGTGATCACCGGCAAGGGGTCATCGCCGTTTTCGCGCCACACCCTCCATGGTGCCGCACATTTTCATTCGCCCGAGCGCCAGGGGCAGCTCCGCCGTCTCCTGCCCGAGTGGCTGCATGAGCCTGAGTTCCGCATCCTGGTGTCAGGCTTTCAGCCAGCGCATCCCAAGCATGGCGGCGGCGGCGCTTACTATGTGAAGATCAGGCGTGCGCGATGACTCCTTTTGGTGAGAAGATCAGGAAACTCCGGGCCGAACGCGGCGTGACTCTGAGCGACATGGCGCGGGCCGTCGGAGTGTCGCCGGCCTATCTCTCGGCGCTGGAGCACGGCAAACGCGGGCGGCCCGGGTGGCATCTCATCCAGCGCATCATCGTCTATTTCAACATCATCTGGGACGAGGCGGAGGACGTGGCGCGGCTGGCGCGCATCTCGCATCCCAAAATCACCATCGACACTTCGGGCCTTACGCCCCGCGCCACGGAGTTCGCCAACCGGCTCGCCGATGACATCGGCAAGATCGAGGATCACACCCTCAATGAGATGATCACTCTGCTCGGAAAACGACGGGTCAAAGGATGAATTTCGAGAGATCGGCATTGCGGGCGAGGTCGCCCACGTGTTTCTCGACGTAGGCGGCATCGATGGTCACCTGGTCGCCGGAGCGGTCGGTGGCGGTGTAGCTTACCTCGTCCAGCACGCGCTCCAGCACGGTTTGCAGCCGGCGGGCGCCGATATTTTCGATGGTCGCATTGGTCTCCGCCGCAATTCTGGCAATTGCATCGACGCCGTCCGCGGTGAAATCGAGGGTGACGCCTTCGGTCAGCAGCAGGGCCTTGTACTGTTTGAGAAGGCTCGCCTCCGGTTCCGTGAGAATGCGCTTGAAATCCTCGCGGTCCAGCGCCTTCAGTTCGACACGGATCGGCAGGCGGCCTTGCAATTCCGGCAGGAGATCGGAAGGCTTGGCGATATGGAAGGCGCCCGAGGCGATGAACAGGATGTGGTCGGTCTGCACCGGCCCGTGCTTCGTTGAAACCGTAGTTCCCTCGATCAAGGGCAAGAGATCGCGCTGCACGCCCTCTCGACTGACATCGGCGCCCTGCCGTTCGGAGCGGGCGCAGATCTTGTCGATCTCGTCGAGGAACACGATGCCGCTGTTCTCCACCGCATCGATGGCATCCTGCACGATCTGCTCCTGATCGAGGAGCTTGTCGCTTTCCTCCGACAGGAGAATGTCGTGGCTTGCCTTCACCGCGAGGCGCCGCGTCTTGGTGCGGCCCCCGAAGGCCTTGCCCAGCATGTCCGAGATATTAATGACGCTGGCCGAGCCTCCCGGCATGCCGGGAATGTCGAAGCTCGGAACGCCGCCCGAATCCGCCACCTGAATTTCGATTTCCTTGTCATCGAGCTCGCCTGAACGCAATTTCTTGCGGAAGGCTTCGCGCGTCGCCTCCGAGGCATTGGCACCGACCAGCGCCTCGACCACGCGGGCTTCGGCATTGAGCTGCGCCTGGGCCTCGACATTCTTGCGCCGAGCGGTCTTCACCATGGCGATGCCCGATTCGACGAGATCGCGAACGATCTGGTCGACATCTCGGCCCACGTAACCCACCTCGGTGAACTTCGTCGCCTCGACCTTGATGAAGGGCGCGTTGGCGAGCCTGGCGAGACGCCGGGCGATTTCGGTCTTGCCGACACCGGTGGGGCCGATCATCAGGATGTTCTTCGGCATCACTTCGTCGCGGAGCGGCCCCTGCAATTGCTTGCGCCGCCAGCGGTTGCGCAGTGCCACGGCAACGGCGCGCTTGGCGTCCATTTGGCCTACGATGTGGCGATCGAGTTCGGAGACGATCTCGCGCGGCGTAAAATCGGCCGTCATGCGGGCTCCGGCACAAGGCCGCGGATTTTACCGGGAACCAGTTCGAGAACCAGCCGGCGCAGCGGCCGCCAGGCAACCGAGAGAAGCAAAACGATGGCGCCAACCATGAGAACCGCAAACGCATAGGTGGACGATCCCCAGTCCGCCTTCGAGATCAGCGTGTAGGCGGCGTAGCCGAGATAAATCAGAGAGGACACCAGCAACGCCCGCCGGTCGGCCACCAGCGCCACGATGCTGAGGACGACGAACAGCGCCAGAATGAGCCCCGCGTCTCTGGGGGTCATGTTGCCGAGCGTCGTCAGCTCGGCGACAATGGGATGAACGATCATGGGTGCCGCAAGAAGATGTAGCCAGAAAGCAATATCGGTTCGCCGGGTGAGCCGGTGCCGGTCCGACATGTCGTACCACATGGCCAGCCCAAATATCGCGAGCCCCAACGGCACCGTGACCAGACCGGAATGAGCCTTGAACAACTCAGGCGCAAATCCCCCGGCGAGCGCCATCGCGGTTATCGCAAGAGCGCAGCACCCGGCCGCGATGGTGATCGGAACACGAAAGCGCAACCAGTGTACGCCAACCAGCGCGGTGGTGACGATACCGGCGGCGGCTAAAGGCAGGGTGGGGCCTCCACTATTGACGGCAGCGAAAATACCCAGGTCGGGAGCCAGCCAACCGGCAATGCAGATGAATGCCGCCAGACTGTAGACCACGAGCAAGACAATGCTGGGAAGCGCCAGCCGTTTGATCCGGGTGAACACTTCGGCAAGCCCCCAGCTTGCGGCGGCAATAATGAGCGCGCTTGCGCTCACGCCCAAGCCGCTGACAATGTAAGTAAGCGCCCCGAGAAACAGCACCAGGCCGATGGTGACGAAAATATCGTTGAAGCTGGAGATCAGCCGCAGATTCTCTTCATCGGCTTGCGATGGGCCAGCACCCCTGGCGGTCTCAACAAACGCCACGAGGCGATCGGCCACGACGCCGTCGATCACACCGGCGGCGACCGCTGCTTCCAAATCCGTCTTACGGATCGCCACTGGACCGTCGCTAATCATGATTCGAGGCTTTCTACCGTCAAATTGGTGTTGGTGTAGACGCAGATGTCGGCGGCGATGGCCATGGCCTTCCGTGCGATGGCTTCGGCATCCATCTCCGTGTCCATCAATGCGCGCGCGGCGGCCAGTGCATAATTGCCGCCGGAACCGATGGCGGTGACGCCGCGCTCGGGCTCGAGCACGTCACCCGTGCCGGTCAGCACCAGACTGACATTGCGGTCGGCCACGATCATCATGGCTTCGAGGCGGCGGAGATAGCGGTCGGTGCGCCAGTCCTTGGCCATCTCGACGCAGGCGCGGGTAAGCTGGGCCGGATACTGCTCAAGCTTGCCCTCAAGCCGCTCGAACAGCGTCATGGCATCAGCCGTAGCCCCGGCGAAACCGGCGATCACCTGGCCGCCCGAGCCGAGCGGGCGCACTTTCCGGGCATTGCCCTTGATGATGGTTTGGCCGAGACTCACCTGGCCATCGCCCACGATGACAACCTTGCCGCCTTTGCGGACCGTTAGAATCGTCGTTCCATGCCACTGGGCGGGTTCCGCCATCATTTTGTCCTTGTTGGCCGCCGCCACATGTAGGCTGCGGACAGCGGAAAGAAAAGATGGCTTAAAAGCGCCTCATCACGCGCCAAAGAGCACGGTAAATCGCGCTCCGCGTCCGCCACCCCCGGGTGCGCCGAATGTCATCTCGCCCTTGAGACGGGATACAAGCGAAGAGATCACCTTCATGCCGAGGCCGCGGGTTACGGCGGGATCGAAATCCGCAGGCAAGCCCTTGCCGTCATCCGTTACGGACAACGCGTTCCGCCCAGACGGATCAACCGCGAGCGAAACGGTGACGTTGCGCGCGCCCTGCTTGGCGGCGTTGGTCACCAGTTCCGTGACGATCAAGCCCAGAGGCACCACGTATTTTGTCGGCATTTGCACCTCGCTGCCCTCGACAACGATACCGCCGCCATCCAGCAAAGCGGAAAGATCGGCGCAGACGCGGCGCAGGTAATTCAGACAGTCGACGGTCCCGATGCTGTCGCTCAGGTAAAGATGCTCGTGAGCACGGCCAACCGCCGACACCCGGCTCGCGGCTTTCGACAACTGTTCTGAAGCCTCGCCGCCGACATTTCGGCTTTGCACGGCGAGCAGTGACGAAACCAGTTGAAGGCTGTTCTTCACCCGGTGATCGACCTCCTTCGCCATCATCTCCTTTTCAACGACCGTTTTTTGAAGCTTGGCAACGGTGGAGCGGGCCGACAGCCGAAGCTCCATCTGATCCATGACAACGGAGGCAAGATCGGTCAATTGAGCAATCTGGGTTTCGCTGGCCTCCCGTGGGGTTCGGTCGATGACGCACAGGGTCCCAAGGTTGAACCCGTCATGGGTGCGAAGTGGCGCTCCCACGTAAAACTTAAGTCCGAATTCGCCCGCCACAAGCGGATTGGCCAGCGTTCGCGGGTCGGCCTTGGCGTTGGACACGATCCAGGCGCTGTTTTGCATGATGGCAGAGGCGCAAAGCCCCGGGTCACGGCCAATTTCTTCCACGTCCAGCCCATGGTGGGACTTGAACCAGATCCGGTCATGGTCGACGAGGCTGATAATGGAAATGGGCGCCGAAAAGATGCTGGCGGCGACTGCGGTAATCCGGTCGAATGCGCCATCGGGAGGCGAGTCGAGAATATCGTACTTGCGCAACGCCGCGAGCCGTTTCGCCTCCGCATCGGAAATCGGTAACACTTTGGCGGCGCTTGTCATTCAAAAACTCCGAACCCCGAATTTTGCGTTATTGCACCTTTGGCAGGGTGTGTCGACAAATGCGCAAGGCTGTTAATTTACTTTGATTTCAATAAAACGACATCTTGGCCAAGTCTTGCTGCATCTGCTAAGAGGCGCCCACCGCCTTTCGGCGGGGAGTGTTTCATGCGTAAGGCTACAATCGACCGCAAGACAACGGAGACGGAGATCTCCGTCACTGTCGATCTCGACGGCAGCGGCGCCTATGATATCAAGTCCGGCGTGGGTTTCCTCGACCACATGCTGGAGTTGCTGTCCCGGCATTCGCTGGTTGATATCAAACTCCGCGCCAAGGGCGATACGCACATCGATTTCCATCATACGGTTGAGGATTGCGGGATTGCGCTGGGCCAGGCCTTTGCCAAGGCGCTGGGCGAGTGCCGGGGTATCCGCCGCTATGCCAGCCTCGACCTGCCCATGGACGAGGCGCTGACCCGCGCCGCCATCGATGTCTCGGCCCGGCCCTATCTGGTTTGGAAAGTTGCCTTCCCGCAATCCCGGATCGGCGAGTTCGACACCGAGCTGGCGCGCGAATGGTTCCACGCTTTCGCCATGAATGCCGGGGTGACGCTCCATGTCGAAACGCTTTATGGCGAAAACAGCCATCACATCGCCGAATCCTGTTTCAAGGCTCTGGGGCGGACGCTGCGGGAAGCAATCGAAATCGACCCGCGCCAGCAAGGCCGCGTTCCCTCCACCAAAGGGCAGCTCCGGGGCTGATGGCTTTCTATTCCGTACATAAGCGCGAGGACGCTCCTGCCGAGCAGGCGGTTTTCGTGCGGGAAGGCTTCAGCACAAGCGCTTTCCTGTTCACCGTGCTGTGGGCGCTGTGGCATCGCATGTGGCTGGCGGCGGGTGTTCTGCTGGCCGTTTCAGGTGCGATCACGCTGGCTGGAAATCTCCTCGGTGCGGGAGAGGGCGTCAGCCTGCTTGCAAGTTTTGTGGTGAACCTGATCTTCGGCCTTGAAGCACGCGACCTGCAAATCCGCACGCTCATCGGCCGGGGTTACGCCCAGGTTGGCTTTAGCCACGGACGCAACCTCGACGAAGCCGAAATCCGCTATTTTCACCGGATTGGCGGATATCGCACGGTGCCCGAACCGCTGCCGACAAGGCCCGTGCCCTACGCGGCTCAGCCCGACACGCTTGGCATTTTCGGCAACGTGTGACTCCCTCCGTCGCCATCGTCGACTACGGGTCCGGCAATTTGCATTCCGTCGCCAAGGCGTTTGAACGCGCCGCAAGCGATGCGGGGCTGGCGATGGACATTCGCGTAACCAGGGATCCTGACGCGGTGGGACGCGCCGAACGCATCGTGCTTCCGGGCGTTGGCGCCTTCAAGGATTGCCGCGACGGGTTGCGCGCCCTGCCCGGCATGTGGGACATGCTGGATGAACAGGTGGCGGCGCGCGGCAAGCCGTTTCTCGGCATTTGCGTTGGCATGCAGCTCATGGCCACGCGCGGGCTTGAGCATGATGTCTCCGAGGGCTTTGGCTGGATCGAAGGCGAGGTGAGGCGGATCGCACCCGCTGACGCCTCGTTGAAAATACCACACATGGGCTGGAACACGCTTGATCTTGCCAGACCCCATCCGCTGCTCGAGGGCCTGAACCTTGGCGAGACCGGCCTCCATGCCTATTTCGTGCACTCCTATCATCTTGAAGCGGTGGATGGCGCGAACGTGATCGCCACCACGCCCTATGGCGCGGCAATCACTGCCATGGCCGGGCGCGATAATATTGCCGGAACGCAGTTTCATCCGGAGAAAAGCCAGGCACTTGGCTTGGCGCTCATCGCCAATTTCCTTCGGTGGCGCCCGTGATCCTGTTTCCCGCCATCGATCTGAAGGATGGGCAGTGTGTACGCCTCGAGCGCGGCCACATGGACCGGGCGACTGTCTTCAACGGCGATCCCGCCGCCCAGGCGCGGACTTTCGAGCAGCAGGGATTCCCGTGGCTGCATCTGGTCGATCTCAACGGCGCTTTTGCCGGCAGGCCGGTCAATGGATCGGCGGTCGAGAGCATTCTCGCGGCGGTGAAAATCCCCGTGCAGCTTGGCGGCGGCATTCGTGAGCTGGGGCAGATCGAGAATTGGCTGGCGCGCGGCGTCGCCCGCGTCATTCTCGGCACCGTGGCGCTGAAATCGCCGGAGATTGTGCGCGAGGCCTGCAAGCTCTTTCCCGGTAGAATCGTCGTGGGTATCGACGCAAGGGCAGGACGTGTCGCAGTGGAAGGCTGGGCTGAAAACGCCAATGTCACGGTGACCGAATTAGCCCAACGTTTCGAACACGCCGGGGTGGCTGCCATCGTTTTCACCGACATTGATCGCGATGGCGTGCTCATGGGCCTCAATATCGATTCAACGCTGGCGCTGGCCCGCGCCACGCGCATTCCGGTCATTGCAAGTGGCGGTTTGGCGTCCATCGGCGATGTGCAGAGGCTTCTCGAACCCGATTGCGCGATCCTCGAAGGTGCCGTTACGGGCCGAGCCCTCTATGATGGCAGGCTCGATGCCGCACAGGCGTTGGGCATGATCGCCGCGAGGAGAAGCTTATGACGGATACAAAGGTGCTGGTTGTTACCGGCGGCGGCCGTGGTATCGGCGCCGCCGTTGCGCGCCAGGCGGCGGACCGAGGCTACCGTGTCGCCGTCAACTATTTGCGGGATCGCGGCAGCGCCGAGAAGCTCGTGGCTGAAATCGCACGCGCCGGGGGCAAGGCCGCCGCCATCGCGGGCGACGTGAGCAAGGAAAACGATGTCACACGGCTGTTCGATGAGGCGGCAAAATCTTTCGGGCCGGTGACCCATGTCTTCAATAACGCCGGTATCACCGGCCGCAGCGGCCGTCTCGACGCAACTGACGAAACCACCATCCGCGCCTGCATCGATATCAATGTGACCGGTTCAATTCTGGTGGCGCGGGAAGCCTGCCGCCGCATGGCGCTTCGCCACGGCGGTACGGGCGGGGCCATCGTCAATATGTCGTCCGGGGCGGTGAGCCTCGGCAGTCCGGGTGAATATGTGTGGTATGCGGCTTCGAAGGGCGCCATCGATTCCCTGACCATTGGGCTTGCCAAGGAGGTGGCCGAGGACGGAATTCGCGTGAACGCCGTGGCGCCGGGCCTCATAGAAACTGAAATACATGAACTCTCGGCCGGCGACGGCGCGCGCATGGAACGAATCCGTCCGACGATACCGATGAAACGTATCGGCACGCCGGATGAAGTCGCCGAAGCGGTGCTGTTCCTGTTGAGCGATGCGGCATCCTATATAACGGGAACCGTGCTTCGCGTGGCCGGAGGGCGTTAAAAACATGAAACTCGCACTAATTTCTGCACCCTATGACAGTGGCCACCACCGGTCCGGATTCGGGCTTGGCCCCAATGCCATCCTGGCAGGCGGTCTCGCGGATACGCTGCAATCGCACCATCATGATGTCGCGGTGCAAGACATCGGCAAGGTGGGCGATGCCCAGGAACGGGAGATCGCGACCGGCTTTGCCGTGTGCCGGGCGGTGGCGTCGATGGTTCGTGCCGCCCGCGATGATGGCCGCTTTCCCATCGTGCTTGCCGGAAATTGCCTGACCAGTGTGGGAGCTACCGCCGGAGAAGCCGCCGATTCCATCATATGGTTCGACCAGCACGGCGATCTCAATACGCCCGAGACATCGATCCACGGGTTTCTCGATGGCATGGCGCTGGCAACTGTACTCGGGCTGTGCTGGCGCCCGTTGGCCGATGCAATACCCGGCTTCAACGCGATTGATCCGGCGCGCTGCCTGTTGGCCGATGCCCGGGATCTTGATCCAGCCGAAAAAATGCTGCTGAAGCGGCTGCCCATCACGCATGTCCGATGGGAAGACGCCTTCGAAACCGCAAAGAAGCTTAAAGCCTCCCGCACTCACTTGCATCTCGACCTCGACGTCCACGACCCGTCGGCGCTGCAGGCCAATCGCTATGCCGAACCAGGCGGTCCCTCTCCAGCCCAGCTTCGGCAAACCGTTTGCAACATCGCAACAACCGTGCCGCTCACCGGCGTCACCATTACCGCCTACGATCCGGCATAT
>JACMJT010000514.1 GCA_014380505.1 Hyphomicrobiales bacterium
TCTGGCGCGAGCTTTCCTTGGTGAGCGCCAGCATGATTGGGTGGGCTATGTGATCGGAATAGGCGCGGACCACGCTTTCGATCTTCCAGTCCTCAAGAAATTCCAGCGCATCGTCCTTGAGATGGAGCACGATTGCCGTACCCCTCTCCGCTGCCCCCATGGGAGACACCGTGAAGTTTCCCGTGCCCTCCGATGACCAGACATGAGCTGCGTCGCTTCCCGCCCGCTTCGAGATCACATCGACTTTGGAGGCGACAATAAATCCCGAATAGAAGCCGATACCGAACTGACCGATCAGGTGGATGTCGCCCTTGGCTTTTTTGGCGCTTTCGACAAAGGCCTGGGTGCCCGACTTGGCGATGGTGCCGAGATTTTCGACGAGCTCATCGCGGCTCATGCCGATGCCGTTATCGGCGACGGTCAGGGTCTTGGCCGTTTTGTCAGGAGTAATAGTGATTTTGAGATTCGGCTCGCCGCTGAGCAATTCCGGCTTGGCAATGGCTTCGTAGCGCAGCTTATCGAGCGCGTCGGCGGCGTTGGAAATCAGTTCGCGCAGAAACACATCCCGGTCGGAATAAACCGAATGCACCATGAGATGCAGAAGCCTCGTCACCTCTGCTTGAAATTCGTAGGGTTTCTGGGGATCGGTAGCCGTGGGCTTCTTTGCCGTCTTGGCCATTTTTTTCCTCGCCGCTGAAGGACATCAAGCCAGCCATATCGCGATTGAACCGGGCCCGGTCAAGAGGCTTGGGCTTGCGCCTCCACGGTGGGTTTCGCCGCGTCCGCCAGGGCCCGATTCACGCAATAGGCCACAGCTTCGGCCAGGGATTTCACCCGGTCCGGGATGTTGCCGGCAATGTCGGCAAGCCGGATATTATCTGCGTCATGTTTCCAGAATGCGCCCAGCAAACTCGGGCTTGGGAAGATACGCCGCAGGCGCCGGACGAGGAATTTGAGATAGGCGCCGCGATGTTCGATATCGAAGATGGACACGCATACAATTTTGGTGCCGTTGATTTCAGCACCCTCCATCTGGGCGCTGGACAGATCAGCCATGCGCATCAGCTTCGGTTTGAACCCCCGGTGCCGCAGCAGTTGCACGAGAATGATCGCCGCAAGTTCATCAAGCGCCGACTGGCCCGCAACGCACGTGACAGCGCCGTCCTCGCGCCAAACCTCGGGAATTTCGGCGATGCCGGCGGCGGTCTCGCCGTTGTTCTCCGCCATCTGGTCCGACAGCGATTCGATCATGCTGACAGCCGCATCGCGAATATCGGGCAGGCGCGAGGCCTCCAGTTTCTTGAGATCGGCATCGATTTGCGCCAGCTTGAGGCCTTCCATCACCACGTCGTCGTAATAGTCGATGAGCGGCGTTTCCTTCAGCAGTTCTTCCGCCTGTTCGGCCGCTTCATGGGGATCGTCCGCCAGCATGCGCTGATAGAAACTTTCAGCCGGTGTCAAAGGCGGCGTGTCGCCCAGCAGGACATGAAGAAAATTAAGCCCCTCCACATGGCGTCCCAGCACCACGAGCACCGCGGTCAGCGGAACGGCGAGCAAGAGGCCGATCGGTCCCCACAGCACCGTCCAGAATGCCGCGGCCAGCAGGATGGCGAGCGCCGACAGGCCGGTGGAGGTGGTTTGCAGCCACGTCTCGACCACCACATTCATGATGCCTTCGAGAACGAGGTACAGCGCCACCACCGCGCCCAGCATCAGCCAGCCGGGATCAACCGCCGCGGCCAATACCACCGGGATGGCTGCCGCAATGAACACCCCCACGATCGGCATGAAGCGCAACAGCATGGCAAGAATGCCCCAGAGCACCGGATTGGGGATTCCGATGAGCCACAGGCCAAGTCCGATGGCCGCGCCGAAGCCCGCATTCATGAGGACGAGAGTCAGGAAATAGGAACTGAGCCGCCCTCCCGCATCGTCAAGCGCCGTGGTGGTCCTTTCCAGATCATGTGTGCCCAGGAGCCGGATGGCGCGGTCGCGCACGTCTTTCTGCTTCAGCAGCAGAAAGACGACGAACACGACGATAATGCCCATCGTCGCCAAGGGCGACAGCGCCACCGCGATGATGGTGGCGATTTGCTGGATTGCCGTTGGCGGCGGCGGATGAATTTCCACCGGAATGGGCGCAACACTGTCCCGGCCAAGCACGTCCGCGCCGCCCCGGCGTGGCGGCGCCTGAACCTCGGCGCTGCCGTTCTCCAGTTCCTGTTGCAGATCGCGCAAGGTATCGCTGGCGCGGTCGATGGCGCCGCCCTCTCCACCGGTGAAGTTGCTGATGGCCTTGACCTTGTCCTTGAGTGCCGCCTGATACCGCGGCAGCTCCAAGCCCAGTTCGGTCACCTGACGGGTGACGATGGCGCCCACGAAGAAAATGATGAGAAACGCGAGCAGCACGGTCACGGTCACGGCCAGCCACTGGGGAACGCGGCGGCGTCTCAGGAACCGGACGACCGGCGACAGGGCAAAAGCGAGCAACACCGCAATGGCGAGCGGTACGAACAGTTCGCTGCCGAAATACAGCGCGCCAATCACGATGACGCCGATAACGGACTTTTCCAGCATGCCGTTGTGGCCAAGCGGCTTATATGGATTGTGCCGTGTGTGCGGCGTGAGGGCAACTTCAGGCATTTACACCCCGGCAATCGAGACCGTTGCCTTGACCGCTAATAACGTATTGAGACGACTGGCGGTTCCGCCCCGCCGGCAATAAAAAAAGCGGCCGGAGGGTGATCCGGCCGCAAACTCTACTCAACGCCTCAACTTACCAACTTTGCAGATAGGGGTCCGGCCGGATTAATAAGCTTCGGGGGGCTGGGGGGCTGAGATTTCCGCTGCTCAACTCCAGCCGGACTTTTAGAGGCAACATGGGTTTTATCCAATCCGTAAGAGGCGAGAGCTTGATGCAATTACGGCGGAAACATGATTTATCGCCGCCCGCCGGGCACCCTTGCCAGAGACCCCCTTTGGGTCCATCATTCCAGCGGATTTTCTGAGCAAAGCTAGGGCAAGTGGACGATCAGGAACCGATAGGTCCATTCCGGTCAAGGGGTTCTGGCCCCCGGCCGGAAGAACAGGAAGCCAGAGGCACAATCGGCCGCCCCGCCGGGCAGATCGCCTTCGACCGGCGCGAGCTAAACACCATATTGGGCGTCTATGGCAGCAAGGTAGCAGCGGGCGAATGGCGCGACTACGCCCTCGATTTCGGCCGCGACAGGGCGACCTTCTCGATCTTCCGGAGGTCGAGCGAAGTGCCCCTTTACCGCATCGTGAAAGACCCTTCGCTGGCACGGAAACAGGGTTTCTATTCCGTCATCGCCCAGGGCGGCCTCATCCTCAAGCGCGGTCAGGATCTGGCCCAGGTCCTCCGCGTCCTCGTCAGGCAGCCGAAACTTCAGACTGTCTAAAACGGAAAATGCCCGTTGCCGCACTACCAGGTTATCGCTGAACCGCATCGTCCATGACCGCAATGGCATCGACCTCGAGAAGGTAGTCGGATCTGGACAGCACAGCGACGCCCACCAGCGTGTCCGCCGGCTTGTGATCCCCGAACAGCGCAACCCGCCCCTCCTCGATCATTTCCAAGTGCTCGCGCCGATAATTGGCGACAAAGATAGTCAACTTGGTCACCTGATCAGGCCGGGCGCCGGCCGCGGCAAGCGCGCGCCCGATATTGGCGAACACCTGGCGGGCCTGGGCTGTCATGTCACCGGGACCCACGAGGTTGCCTTCACTGTCCTCCGCGACCTGTCCAGCGACAAAAACCTGGCGGCTGCCTGTAGCAATGACGACATGGCTGTAGGTTTGGGGCGCCGGTATGTCGTCAGGATTGATGCATTCCAATGTCATGATTCTCAGCCCTTCCAATGCCTGTAGCAATTTACAGTGTAGGCTACGGAGCGTCTAAACGAAAAATGCCCGGCGCGAGCCGGGCATTTCCTTGTCGATTGCAGATCGCCTATTCGCTGCGCATGATCCCGAGAATGTTCAGGATGTGGATGAACAGCGTGATGAAGCTGCCGTAGAGCGCGAAGGCGCCGAAGATCGACTTGCCCTTGGCAACGCCCGCGGTATCGCCTTCCACATACATTTGCTTGATCATCTGTGTCTCATAGGCGGTAACACCGGCGAAGAGCAGGACTGTAACCACCGAGGTGATGAGGCTCATCATAGTGCTCTGCACGAAGAACGCATTGACCAGCATGGCGATGATGATGCCGATGGAGGCCATCATGAAGAAGGCGCCAAAGCCAGACAGATCGCGCTTGGTCACATAGCCCGCAAGACTCGTGGCGCCGAAGGTGGCGGCCGAGATCAGGAAGGCCTGATAGACGATGGTGGGGTCGATCCTCAGAAAAGTTCCGACCATGGGCGCGATGCCGAGTCCCCACAGGCCCACATAGCTCCAATAGGCCGCGTGAGCCGTAGCCATATTGCCGGACAGGATCAGGCGCGGGGCAAAGAAACCAAGCCCCAGGATGCCGATGAAGAACACCCACTTGAGGCTATTGACGGTTTCCATCGCCGCCGGGCTTGAGGCCACGGCCATGGTGATGATGGCGGTAACAGCCACGCCGAGCGCCATATAGTTGTAAACACCCAGCATGTACGACCGAAGGCCCTGGTCGATCGCGACCTGGGTTTGGCCTTGGGGCCGGGGTTGGTAACGGACTTCAGCCATAGTACTCCCTCCAGAGTTCAATTGCGGCTTGGGATATGGGAAAGCCCTTGCCGCGCTTCAAGTTACGCAAAATTCAAGGTCGTTAACGGGACCTCATCCGCCCGCATAATCGTTCATTTTGCGGGCCAGTGCTACGTCTTTTTCGGTGACCCCGCCAGCCGTATGGGTAGAAAGGGTTACCTCCACCCTACCGTAAACGTTAACCCACTCCGGATGGTGATCGGTTTTCTCGGCGAAAAGCGCCACCCGGCCCATCCAGCCCCAGGCCTGATTGAAGGATTTGAACTGGAACGTCTTGGTGATGGCATCCCGGCCCTTGGCCTCGCTCCAGCCCTCGAGATTAAGGAGGGCCTTCGCCCGCTCCACCCCGGCCAACGGTTTCAGGCTCATGTGATCGTTTGCAATTGATAGGATTCCTCGACCGCGTAGGGACCGCCGCCCCGCGCCGGCCGCGATGAGAAGAGCACGAAACGGGCCACTTCGAACAGCCGGCTCTTGTAAAGATTATGGGCGGCCACGAAATGATGAACGGCGCGGAGGTCCGGATTCTTGAGGCGCGCCAGCGTCACATGCGGCATGAATTTGCGCGGTTCCGGCGGCAGCCCCAGCACCTGGCAGATGCGCTCGTGGATCGACTGCAGCCGCCGCAGATCGGCACTTTCCTCCACGCCTGCGTACAGCGTATGCGGTTTGTTGCCGCCGAACACATCGATGCCTTTGAGCCTGAGCGAGAAGGGCTTGGCGGTGACGCCATCGAGTTCATAGGCGATTTCGCGGGCAAGCCCATCGTCGATGTCGCCGATAAAACGGAGCGTGATGTGGAAGGAGTCCCGGTCGATCCAGCGGGAGCCGAAGAGCCCGCCCTTCATCATATCGAGATCAAAGGCGACATCGGCCGGAATTTCGACACCGGTAAACAGTCGCGGCATGGCGGGCCTCCTATTTAAGGATTGCTCGGAACGCTTGGGTCTTAAGCTAACGTGATTCGGAAAATCGCCAAGTGCTATTTTGCGGCAGCCTTTCCAAGAAGTTTCTCTACATATGGCAGGATGCGGCCGACGATGACGTCGACACCCCTGCCATTGGGATGCAATCCATCCGGCTGATTAAGCCCGGGATCAACGGCTACTCCTTCAAGAAAGAAGGGATAGAGCAGGCTGCCGTGCTTTTCCGCCAGCCGGGCGTAGATGGGATCGAAGGTGGCTGCGTATTCAGCACCCATGTTGCGCGGTGCCTGCATTCCAGCAAGCAGCACCGGCAGCTTGCGTTCGCCAAGTTTGGCCAGGATCTGATCAAGCGCCTGCTCCGCCTGCGCCACCGGCAGTCCTCGCAAGGCATCATTGGCGCCAAGTTCGACAATCACCGCATCGATGCTGCCGTCAAGCGACCAATCGAGCCGGGCAAGCCCCGCAGCCGCTGTGTCTCCCGAAATCCCGGCGTTAACGATTTTGACATCGTGGCCCCTGGCTCGGAGCGCTGCTTCCAGTTTGACGGTGAAAGCCTCCGGGGGACCAAGCCCGTGGCCCGCGGAGAGGCTGTCGCCAAGCACCAGCACGCTGAGAGTCCCTGCAAGTACCGTCTGCATTTGCAAAAAAATCACGGCAAGAAAGACAAATAAACGCATGATGTCCGCTTAAATAGGAGTGCCTCACCTCGCCCGCAAGGCTTCCCCCAACTCGACAAATCGCCTGCCGTCACCCATGTTCCGCTCGATGACAGCCCCCGCCGTTTCCCTGATCGATGTGAGCCTGACCCTGCCGAGCCGGGCCGGTCCTGTAGAAATCCTGCGCGGCGTCGATCTTGAAGTAGGCGCTGGCGAGGCCGTTGGCATCGTTGGCCCGTCGGGCTCGGGCAAGACGAGCCTGCTCATGGTCATCGCCGGACTGGAACAGGTGAGTGCCGGTGGAGTGACGGTGGCCGGCCAATCGCTACCCGGCAAAAGCGAGGATGGGCTCGCCGTCTTCCGCCGTGACAATGTCGGCATCGTCTTCCAGTCCTTCCACCTCATTCCCACCATGACCGCGCTGGAGAACGTGGCCGTTCCCCTGGAGTTCAGAGGCATCGCAGGCGCCATGGAAATCGCCCGTGAGAAGCTGGCGCGCGTTGGCCTCTCCCATCGGCTCACCCATTACCCAGGTCAGCTGTCCGGCGGCGAACAGCAGCGGGTCGCCATCGCAAGGGCCTTGGCTTCGGGCGCTCGCATCATTCTAGCCGACGAGCCCACCGGCAATCTCGACCAGGATACGGGCGCGGAGATTATCGATCTCCTGTTCGAGATGAAGAGCCACGAGGGCGCCTCGCTGTTGCTGGTGACCCATGACCGGGCGCTCGCGTCGCGCTGCAATCGCGTGGTTCATATGCGCGATGGCCGCATCGTCACCTCGCCCATGCGCATCCCAGTGACTGCAACGCCATGACTCCAGGCCTGTGGCTGCGCTTCGCCCTGCGCGATCTGCGCTCGGGCCTGCAGGGAGTCTGGATTTTTCTGTCTTGCCTGGCCCTTGGTACGGCAGCCATTGCTATCATCGGTTCGCTTGCCGCGGCGGTCGAACGCGGCATCGACGAGCAAGGCCAGCCGCTGCTGGGTGGCGATATCGAATTCTCGCTCATTCATCGCGAAGCCTCCCCCGCCGAACGCAGTTTCATCACCAGCAAAGGCACCGTCAGCCGAGCGGCAACGCTTCGCGCCATGGCTGTGACAGGCCTCGCCACAACACTGGTGGAAGTCAAATCCGTTGATGGCAACTATCCGCTCTACGGCGCGCTACAGCTTGCGGAGGGCAGCGATCTCAACACCGCACTCGAATTTAGAAACGGTGTTCATGGCGCGGTAGCCGATCCGCTGCTCATGCGCCGCCTCGGCATCAAGGTGGGCGAGCGCATCAAGATCGGCTCCGTCGAGATCGCTATTCGTGGGCTTGTCACCAGCGAGCCCGACCGCATTTCCGATGGAATCATTTTGGGACCGCGGCTTTTGATGAGCGAGGCAGGCTTGCAGGCCACTGGCCTGATCCAGCCGGGCAGCCTCATCACCTGGCGTTACCGCGTGAAACTTGCAGGTGCAACCGATACAACGGCCGTGAACGCCGTCATTGCCGAAGCAAAGGAAAAATTCCCCGATGCCGGCTGGCGGGTGCGCAACCGCAACAATGCCGCACAGGGCGCCGATCGCTTCGTCGAACGCCTGGGTTACTTTATGACGCTGGTGGGCCTTGCCTCGCTCATTGTCGGCGGCGCCGGTATTGCCAACGCAGTTGCAGCCTTCGTCAGCCGCAAGACATCTTCGATTGCCACGCTGAAATGCCTGGGCGCCACGTCGCGTCATGTCTTTGGCATTTATCTGACTGAGATCATGCTGGTGGCCTTGATCGCGATCACCCTTGGCCTGGCCGCAGGCGCAGTGGCTCCGCGTCTTGCCAAAGCAGCGCTTTCCGATTTGATCCCGCTGCCGATTGCGGCGCACATTGAGGTGCAGCCCCTGCTGGTGGCGGGCCTTCTCGGCCTGCTGGTTACCATGGCATTCGCGCTGTGGCCATTGGGGCGCACCAGGCACGTTCCAGCTTCCGCCTTGTTCCGCCATCGCGCGTTGCCGGTCCACGGCAGACCTTCGCGCGGCGATGTTGTTTGTATCGCGGTAGCTCTCGGGGCGATTGCCGCGGTCGTGTTCATGAATTTCGATGAACCCGTCATCACCGGATATTATCTGGGCGGCCTCACCGCGAGTTTCGTGGCGTTGCTGGCGCTTGCGCGATTCATCGTTTGGGGTGCCCAACGGTTGCCCCGCGTCCCTTCCGCCATTTGGCGTTATGCCGTAGCCAACATTCACCGGCCGGGCTCGGCCTCAACCTCGGTCATCATGGCCCTCGGGCTGGGCTTGACGCTGTTCGTGACATTGGCGCTCACCGACCGGACGATCAGCGCCGAGCTCAAATCCAGCATCCCTGAGAAGGCGCCGGCCTTTTTCTTTCTCGACGTGCGCAACGATGAACTTGCCGCGTTCACCGATGCGGTGAAGGAGGAGCAGGGCGTGACCGAGGTTACCGCGGCTCCCATGCTGCGCGGCCGCATGGTGAGCATAAAAGGAATTCCCGTGGAAAAGCTGGAAGCGACGCCCGATACCAATTGGGCGCTGCGTGGCGACCGCGGCCTTACCTATTCCGATAGGCTGCCGGAAGGCTCCAGGCTTGTCGAGGGGGAATGGTGGCCTACCAATTATGAAGGGCCGCCGCTGGTTTCCATGGTTGGCGAGATTGCCGATGGCATCGGCGTCAGGATCGGCGATGAGATCACCGTCAACGTATTGGGCCGCGAGGTCTCGGCCAAGGTCGCAAACTTCCGCGAAGTGAACTGGCGAAGCCTCGGCATCAATTTCGTCATGGTGTTCTCGCCCAACACGCTGAAGGCCGCACCCCACAGCCATATCGTTACCGTGGAGATGGAGGGCGGCGACGAAGCGGCCCTGCTCAACAGCATGGCGCGGGCATTCCCCTCGGTCACGGCGGTGCGGGTGAAGGAAGCCATCACCATCGTCAGCGATCTTCTGGGCAAGATGCTCACCGCCATTCGGAGCGCCAATGTGCTGACGCTGCTCACGGGCGTTCTGGTGCTGGCCGGGGCGCTGGCGGCGGGCCTGTCGGACCGTCTTTACGACACGGTGGTGCTCAAGACCTACGGCGCCTCCCGCGCTCAGCTCATCGGGGCCTTCGTCATCGAATACGCAAGCTTGGGGCTGGCGGCGGCGGCTTTCGGCCTTCTCGTGGGATCACTCGCCTCTTGGTTCCTGGCCCGCTTTATCCTTGAAATGCCCTGGAGCTTCTCCGCTGCCACCGCCGTCCTCACCGCCGTCATCGCCATGGCGGTGGCCGTCGCCGCCGGACTGACGGTGACCTGGAGCGCCCTTTCCGCCAGGCCCGCGCCCTATCTCAGAAACGAGTAGAATTGCGCGGGCGTTCGGGCTAGGCCTTGGGGGCCATGGTCGTCCTCAATCGCATTTACACCCGCACCGGCGACGGCGGCGAAACAGCGCTCGGCTCCGGCGAGCGCGTGTCCAAGGCGCATCTCCGAATCCATGCCTATGGCACGGTGGACGAGACCAACGCGGTTGTAGGTCTAACCAGGCTTCACACCACAGCACCCGAACTTCAAAAACTCGATGCCATGCTGGCGCGCATTCAGAACGAACTTTTCGATCTCGGCGCCGATCTCTGCGTGCCGGACACCGGGCAAAAACTCGACTACGAGCCCTTGCGCATTCTGCCGAAACAATATGAGCGGCTCGAAACGGAAATCGACGAACTGAATACCAAACTCAGTCCCTTGCGCTCCTTCGTGCTGCCTGGCGGTCATCCTGCCGCCGCCCACCTTCACCTCGCGCGCACCGTCTGCCGGAGGGCGGAGCGGTTGATCGTCGAACTGAAGGCGCAAGGCAACGAGCATGTGAGCGAGGGCGCCATTGCCTACATCAACCGGCTTTCCGATTTCTTCTTTGTCGCCAGCCGCTGGGCCAATGCAAAAACATCGGGCGACATTCTCTGGGTGCCGGGACAAACCCGCTGATGTTCGTTCCCCTGCACGACGGCACGCCGCTGAAAGTTATTCGATTCCAGTTCGTAACCGTAGCGATCATCCTGGCCACCGTTGCCGTTTATCTCACGGCAGGCGCCTTCACCACGGATCAAGTGCTCCTTACCATCGCCACGGGCTACGGCGTCGTGCCCGGCGAGCTGACAGGCCAGATCGGTCCCCACGGTTTCCATCCCGTCCCGGAACCCGTCACGCTCCTCACTTACATGTTTCTGCACGCAAGCTGGTGGCATCTGCTGTCAAACATGCTGTTCCTCTGGGTCTTCGCCGACAATGTCGAGGATGCCTTCGGCTATGGCGCCTTTGCGATTTTTTATCTGCTCTGCGGCCTGGCCGCCGGTGCAAGCCATGTGCTGATGGCGCCGGCCTCGCCCGATCCGCTCATCGGCGCATCGGGGGCCGTGTCAGGGGTGATCGGCGCCTATTTCCTGCTTTATCCAAGGGCTCGGGTTTGGGTCCTGCTGTTTGTGCCGCTGCCGATCCGCATTGGCGCCATATGGATTCTCGGCGGCTGGTTTCTGCTCCAGGTGTTCAGCTACTTTGTTCCGGGCGATGGCGATATACAGGTGGCTCTCGCCGCCCACATCGGCGGCTTTGTGGCGGGCCTCGCCATCACGTTCCTGCTGCGCTCCAGGCTTTTGATCCGCGCCGGCGGGTGAAACCAAACGTCGCATTCAGCCCCTAACTGCCGTTGCAGGAATTGACTTGGGCAAAACCCATCCCTAGGGTCCCGCCACTTTTGTGAGACCGCCATATTTCGAGGGAAGAAATGAAGGTCCTTGTCGCTGTCAAGCGCGTCGTCGACTTCAACGTCAAGATCCGGGTGAAAGCCGATGGTTCCGGCGTCGAGCTGGCCAACGTCAAGATGTCGATGAACCCCTTCGACGAGATCGGCGTCGAGGAGGCGGTCCGCCTCAGGGAACAGGGCAAAGCCACGGAAGTCATCGCCGTGTCGGTCGGTCCCGCCCAGGCCCAGGAAACACTTCGCACCGCCCTTGCCATGGGCGCCGACCGTGCCATTCTCGTCAAGCATGATGCCTATGTGGAACCACTGGGTGTCGCCAAGATCCTCAAGGGCGTGGTCGAGGCTGAGAAGCCCGACATCGTCATCCTCGGCAAGCAGGCGATCGACGACGATTGCAACCAGACCGGCCAAATGCTGGCCGCACTTCTCGGCTGGGCCCAAGCCAGCTTCTGTTCAAAACTCGAACTGGGCGATGGCGAAGCCACCATCACCCGCGAGATCGACGGCGGCCTACAAACCATCAAGGTCAAGATGCCGCTGATCGTCACCACCGATCTCCGCCTGAACCAGCCGCGCTATGCGTCGCTCCCCAACATCATGAAGGCTAAGAAAAAGCAGCTCGATGAAAAGACCCCTGCCGACTACGGTGCCGATGTGACGCCCCGCCTCAAGGTGGTGAAAACCGTAGAGCCGCCGAAGCGCCTTGCCGGCGTCAAGGTAAAATCCGCCGCCGAACTCGTGGCCAAACTCAAGGAAGCGGGAGCA
>JACMJT010000515.1 GCA_014380505.1 Hyphomicrobiales bacterium
GCGCGCGACGAAGCCAGCTTCGAGCGCGCCCAGAAAATCATCCGCGCCGCCTACGTCCTGGGAAAACCCAAGCGCGCTACCCCTTGCGTCATCGCACGTATTGCCAAATGAGCCGCGTCTTCCTGTTCATCCTCGACAGCTTCGGAATCGGCGGCGCGCCGGATGCTAAAAAATATGGCGATGAGGGCGCCAACACCTTTGTGCATATCGCCGAGTCCACAAAATTGAATCTCCCCAACCTGGCCTCCCTGGGCCTGGGTCTTGCTGCCGAAGGGTCGACCGGAAAAAATCCGCTTGCGCCCACAGTGTTGAAAGGCCAGTGGGGCTATGCCGAAGAAATTTCCAATGGCAAGGACACGCCGTCGGGCCATTGGGAAATCGCCGGCGTTCCCGTGCTGTTTGACTGGGGTTATTTCCCCAACATCATTCCCACATTTCCAAAATCTTTTACGGATGAACTCATCACGCAAGCCAAACTCCCCGGTATTCTCGGAAACAAGCATGCCTCCGGCACCGTCATCATCGAAGAGCTCGGCGTAGAACACATGGCGAGCGGCAAGCCAATTGTCTATACAAGTGCCGACAGTGTCATCCAGATCGCCGCCCACGAAGAAACTTTCGGCCTCCAGTATCTCTACGACACCTGCAAGATCGCCCGTGAACTTTCCTATGAGCTGAACATCGGCCGCGTCATCGCGCGCCCCTTCGTCGGCACGAATCCAGCGAACTTCATCCGCACTGGAAACCGCAAGGACTACACGGTCCTGCCGCCGTCGCCCACGCTTCTCGATGTCCTGACGAAAGCCGGGCGCGATGTCATCACCATCGGCAAGATCGGCGATATCTATGCCCACTCCGGAACGGGGCGCGAAGTGAAAGCCTCGGGCAATACAGCGCTGTTTGATACAACCCTCAAGGAAATTCCGAATTTGCGGGATGGCGGCTTCCTGATGACCAACTTCGTTGATTTCGATATGCTCTTTGGCCACCGCCGCGACCCCGCTGGCTATGGCAAAGCGCTGGAATATTTCGATCAGCGCTTGCCCGAAGCCATGGCGCTAATGCGCGAGGGCGATCTGCTGGTCCTCACTGCCGACCACGGCAACGACCCCACCTGGAAAGGCACCGACCACACCCGCGAATGCGTCCCCGTTCTCAGCTTTGCCAAGGGCATGAAACCCGGCTCATTCGGCAGGCGAAAAACCTTCGCCGACATCGGCCAAACCATTGCCAGCCATCTCGCCATTCCGCCCCTCGGCACCGGTACAAGCTGGTTCTAGTATTCGCCTTCTCCCGTCCTGCGTAGCAAAGCGAAGCGGGATGGGAGAAGGTGCCCGACAGGGCGGATGAGGGCTCTTGATTCCACCCGCAATCCTGATCTTATTTGTTGATGGTCTTTCAAACTTCAACCTCGGTGAGCCGCGCGCGGAACCTGCGCAAGAACGATACCGAGGCTGAGCGGACCTTGAAGGTGTCCTTGATTACATTCTGTTGCGGCAGACGGAACAGCTGTAAGAGCCCTCATCCGGCCTGTCGGCCACCTTCTCCCATTCTTCGAACGGGAGAAGGCAAATACTCCACGGGTCTCGAACGAATGTCTCTAAGAAAGTCCTATCCTACTCTGACCTTCTCAGCACCGCCTGCAGCACATCGCGCACCCCGATGGCTCCGGCGAATGTGTTGTCGTCGTTGAACAGCGCCACGGGGGCCGTATCGGCCCGGTGCATGGCGAGCATGACGGTTTTAAGCGAGGTGCCGGGCGTGGCCCAGAACACCGGATGATCCTTCTTGCCCAGGGCTTTTTCCGCCTCGGCGCAGGGAACCCATGTCGCCACCTGGCCATTTCTCTCCACCGCCGCAACCATGTTCTTTTTATCAAGCTTGAAGCGTGTCGTCTTGCGGCGGTCAAGCCAGGTCCAGCCGCGCCCGGCGGATTCCAGTTCGCTTTTGCCGCGCATCACATTCCATGCGGTCAGCACGCTCAACGGATTCACATTGGCAATGAATTCACTGACATAATCATTGGCAGGCCGCAGCACGATATCTTCCGGCCGCCCCGTTTGCACGATGCGCCCGCCTTCCATGATGGAAATGTGATTGCCGATCTTGAGGGCCTCCTCGAGATCATGGCTCACAAAGATGATGGTTTTCTTCAGCGTCTTCTGCAACTGCAAAAGCTCGTCCTGCAGCTTGGTGCGGATCAGCGGATCAAGCGCCGAGAACGGCTCATCCATCAGCAAAATCGGCGCTTCCGTGGCAAAGGCCCGCGCCAGGCCC
>JACMJT010000516.1 GCA_014380505.1 Hyphomicrobiales bacterium
CCGTGTATTTGGTGCCGCTGCCGTAGATCACGCGGGAAATCCGCCACAAATTGTTGCCGGGCTGAATGACGATGCGGCCATCCCCTGGTTTGGCGATTTCGGTTGCCGTGCTGGTTGTGGCGGCGATTGTCTGCTCCGTGGTGGTGTCGCTCGCGGTTGCGTTGGTTGCGGGTGCGTGGGGTGCGGCAGCAGACGTTGACTCCTGTGCGGTGGTGTCGCTCGTGGTCGTGCTGGTTACCGCGGCAGACGTCGAGGCGGTCTGCTCTGTAGTGGTCGCGGCCGTTGTGGTTTCAGTTGTTGCCGCTGTGGAGGCAACCGCCTGCTCCGTGGCGGTTCCGGTGGTGGTCGTCGGTGCCGTCTCTTCGGTCTGTTCCGGAGTGGCACTTGCGACCTTCGAGGCTTCTTCGCGGAAGAACGGAAGCTCGACGCGGCTCATCACTGTGCCTGCCATATCGACGCCATCGACGCGCAGCGTGTGTTTGCCCGCGGGGATGGGGGATGAACCGGCAAAGCTCCAGCGGCCATCATCGCCCGCCTTGGCCTCGCCCGCGACAGCGTTATCGACATAGAGCCGCACCGTGGAGCCGGGCTGGCCACTGCCTGAAAAGACGATATTGCCGCTTTCATCGTAGTCAACCGCATCGAGGCTGAGTGGCAGTTTGGCGGCAACCTCCGTTGTAGCCGAGGATTCTTCAGCCGCCGCCGGTTCCGCTTTCTGCAAAATTTTGGTGGGCTCGTCGGCGCTCACGACAGCGACAAGGGTTTCCTTCTTGGGCTCGGCGGGAACGATCACCGCGACAGACTGTTCGGATTTGAGCGTCACCGTCCCGCCGGCATTCGTGGATTCGACGGTCAGCGCGCCGCTACCCGTCGGCAGCGCGCTCTCGGGAGTCAAAACGAAGGCGCCATCGGCATTGGCGGTGGTTTTCCCAATGGCCTTTCCATCCAGCATCACGGTCACTTCGGAGCCGGGTGCCGCGCGGCCGGCGATCAGGGCTTCGCCGGTTTTTTCGATGCGCACGGTATCGAAGCTTGGCGCCACCGCCGTCTCAGTCTCGACCGCCGCAGGGGTCTGCTGCTCGGTTGTGGACTCGATTTCTTGCGAAGCGGTATCGGCTGGCTGCTCAACCGCCGAGTTCTTTTCGGTGGAAGCAAGCTTTTGCTCTGGAGCCGTCTCTTCAACCACGGGCTTTTGGACTGTCGCCTGCTCGCCCGTTGAGCCCGTCTCGCTGGAGGTAATCTCAGGGTTTGGTGGCATCCATTGATTTTTGGTCACGCCGGCCACAGCCACGACGGCTGCGGCGGCCAGTCCGGCGAAAATCACGATCGGGTTGTTTTTCATCGCTGTGCCCCTGTGGCGAATGGACCCTTCCTCGGCGTCCGCTAGTGCCTTATTAACGCCCCCGTCACGTTTCTGCAAAGATTCGCTTGGGGTTTTCCGGTGAATCAAGACAATGGTGGCAAAGTTACCCGCTTTTTGAGGTTAAATCGATGTCGCCGGCAAGGAAACTTTGTGTCTATTGCGGCTCCGGGTCGGGGCGGAACCCCGCCTATGTGACTGCTGCTCGCCGTCTCGGCAAGGCCATGGCAGAAGCCGCTATCGGGCTTGTCTACGGTGGTGGAAGCCTCGGCCTCATGGGCGAAGTGGCAAAGTCGGTCTTGGCGGCGGGCGGGCACGTCACCGGCATCATCCCCGGTTTTCTCGCCAACAAGGAACGCATGCTGACGGAAGTGAACGAACTTGTCGTCACCAACGACATGCACGAGCGCAAGATGACCATGTTCGCCCGCGCCACGGGCTTCGTGGCATTGCCCGGCGGTCTCGGAACCCTGGAAGAGCTCGCCGAAATCTCAACCTGGGCCCAGCTCGACCAGCACGCCAAGCCCATCATCTTGTGCAATATCGAGGGTTACTGGGATCCGCTGGTGCATCTCCTCGATCACATGCGGGCGGAGAAATTCATTCGCGAGGGCCTGGAATTCCGGATGGACGTGGTGAAAGCCGCCGAGGATGTGATCCCCGCCTTCGAATACCGGCTGCAGACGACGCGCGCCAAGGTTCCCGCCGAGCCGCTGCTGGGGAAGCTTTAGTTACCGCCTTTCATCATGGCCGGGCTTGACCCGGCCATCTTTCGGGGCCGCGATGCCCGCGTCAAGCGCGGGCATGATGAGAAAAAAGAGAATAGCGGGACACTAAACCGGTTCGATTTCCTGGCGGCGGTTGTGCTCGTCGCGGAGTGCTGAAACCGAGTAGATGGCCAGCGCCAGCCAGATGATGGCGAAGGAGACGAGGTTCCAGGTTTCGAGCCGTTCTCCAAAAATGAATACCGCCGTCAGAAACACCAGCGATGGCGACAGATATTGCAGCAGTCCCGCAGTCGAATAGCGGATGCGCTTGATCGAGGCGGCGAAAAGGATCAGCGCCGCCGCCGTCAACACGCCGCAGCCCATCAACATCAGCGTGTCGAAGCTGTTAGCGCCGAAATGCGCCTCACCCCGGCTGGCGAGCCAAGCTTGCACACCCAGCATCGGAAGGGCGAGGATCGCGACCTCGATTAGAAAACCCTGGGTTGGGCCCACATCGATGGTCTTGCGCAGGAAACCGTAGATGCAGAAGGTCGAAGCCAGCATCAGGCCAAGCCACGGGAAGACCCCCGCTGAAATCGTCTGTATCACCACGGCGATAACCGCCAGTGCCAGCGCCAGCATCTGCGGCCGGGTGAACCGCTCGCCCAGAAAGAGATACCCCATGACAACATTGAGCAGCGGATTGATGAAGTAACCGAGGCTTGATTCCAGTGTGCGGCCCTCCTCGATCGACCACACATAGAAACCCCAATTGAACACCGCGAGCCCGGATGTCAACGCGAGTATGGCCAGGATGCGAGGATTGGCGAAGGCCTTCAGGACATCGCCGAACTGCTTGAAATACGCTACGATCAGAAGC
>JACMJT010000517.1 GCA_014380505.1 Hyphomicrobiales bacterium
AGGAAGATCAGATTGTCGGTATCCTCGGTGCTCAAAACAGAGTCGGCGGCAATTAGATTTCTGGCAATGGCCTTGTGGCGTATTTTTTCCCGGTCGATGCCACGGCCGTCGTCTCCGACCTCGATGACGATGCGGCTGCCGCGCTGTTCGGCGCTCAAGCGGATCAAGCCCTCGGCCGGCTTGCCTTTGGCAACCCTTTCGGCGGTGTCCTCGATGGCGTGGCCCGCGGCATTTCGGATCATGTGCATGATCGGATCGCTGAGCTGCTCGATCACGGTCTTGTCGATTTCGGTGTTTTCGCCCGCCATCCGAAGCACGATCTTCTTGTTTGTCTGCTCGGAGAGTTCGCGCACCAGCCGCGGCATGCGGTCGAAGATGGTGCGAATGGGCTGGGCCCGGATCGCCATCACGCTGTCCTGAAGGTTCTGCGTGTGGGTCAGCAGTTGCGACAGTTCCTGGAACAATCGCGGATTGGCGTTGAACAGGGACTGATCGATCAGCTGGGCGACAAGAGCCTGGGAAATGGCGATTTCGCCGGCAAGATTGACCAGCCGGTCGATGCGGTCGATATCGACGCGGATGGTCGACGTCATGGGCTCGGCCATCGCCTTGTCGTGCTGGAGAAAATTCTGGCTGGCGGCCTCGTCAAGAACAGGGGACCCCGCCGGCACAACGGGCGTTATGGTGAGGTCGCAATCGTCTTCGACGAACTGGAATATATCGCGGACGGCAGCTTGGCCGCGCCCGGTTTCAAGCTCGAATGTCCATCCGAGATAGGCATCGGTTGGCTGCAATTGCGCGAAGGGCGGCAGCACCGACATATCGGCGGCCACCGTCAAGGTTCCCAGCTCCTGCAATTGACGCACAATAAAGAGCGGCTCATTGGCCCGCTTGAGCAACCCCAAATGGGGATAGAAGCGGATGCTCAATCTCTCCATCGAATCGGGAACGGCCGCTTCACCGGTGTCCGACTTGGCAGTGGCGGTGCTGGGCGAAGTATTTCCGGCGGTGATGCCGGCGAGCCTTGCCAGTGTGCCGATCATGGTGTTCTCGTAGCCCGCCGCGAGATCGGTGTTGCTGCCGGCTGCGAGAATGAGATCGGATAGGCAATCGGTTGCACGAAGTGCCGCCGTCATCAGCTCTTCCGAAATCGCTATCTTGCCAATACGGATTCCGTCGAGCACGGTTTCAAAAACATGGGCAAAGGGCACGATGCGGTCGAAGCCGAACATTCCAGCTCCGCCCTTGATCGAATGGACGGCGCGGAAGGCGTCGTCGACCAAATCCTGGCTTCTGGCGCCCCGCTGAAGTGCCGCGAGAGTCCGTTCCAGGGTGCGCGCATGTTCGTCGCACTCATCCAGAAACATCGTCCTGAAACGTTCAAGCTTGCTATCCATGGGCATCTACCATTGGACGATTGGCCAGGTCACGCAGGACCCAGCCGCTGCACAAGCTGGACAAGCGAAACCGGATCGAACGGTTTCACTATCCATGCGGTGGCGCCGGCGTGGCGGGCGGCACGTTTCAATTCGTCGTCGCATTCGGTCGTCAGGAATACGAATGGCGTGCCCTGATGCACCTGGCTTTGGCGCACCTTGTGAAGAAGTTCGAAACCGCTCATCACCGCCATATGAAGATCGCTGATGATCATCTCGACCTCGTCGGCGGCCAGAACTTTCATGGCTTCTGAGCCGTCACCTGCCTCCAGCACGTCGTGGCCTGCTTCGACCAGGGTGGACACCAGTATTTCCAGCAAGGTGGGGGAATCGTCGACCGCCAGGATTTTCATTTCAGTTCCTGTATCTTGATGCCATTTAGAAGGCCCGCGAGACCGAGATTTACAAACGCTGAGTCGAAGGCGGCCGAGGAGTTCTTGAGGATCAGCGGTATGCCAGTTTTTTGAGTTTCGAGCACGAACGCGGCGAGCACCTGAACGCAGGCCGTCGACATCCGGGTCACCGCGCTTGCATCGATCAGCAGCGGGGTTTCGCGGCCCAATCCCTGTTGCAGGGTTTCTTTCAGAGGCAACGCCGCCCGCAGGTCGAGCACGGGGTTGAGCGCCAGGCTCAACCGTTCAATCGATGCATCCGGCAACGGCATCATCATACCTTCTCGCGGGCCCTCCGGAACGATCCGGGCGTAACGGGCGGCAACGGGCTGCATCGCAACCCGCCACAGATTTTTGGCATGTTGATGGGGTTTGGTTAATAACTCGGAAATTGGGCTACAGACAGCAGTCGGGCGATCAGTGACCGAGAGCGGAACCAGCGGGCCTCCGATCATCATGGGCGCCGTACAGCAAGCCGGGGACCGGTTTGCTTTCCGCCATGGCGTCATTGCCCGAGGTCTGCTGGGTTGCGGTTGCCGCATCCTTGGGCACAATGAGGATCGCCTCCGCGGCGCCCCAAGGCGCTTGCTCGGCGATTTTGTATCCCATCCCGCTCAAAAGATTCTTTGTATCGGGCGAGAGAGCGAACGGCTCGACGGAGATTTGATCCGGCAGCCATTGGTGATGGATGCGGGGAGCATTCACCGCTTCCTGAATGTTCATGCCATGATCCACGACATTCAGGATTACCTGCACGGCGATGGTGATGATCCGCGAGCCGCCGGGACTGCCCAGAACCATGAAAACCTTGCCCTCCTTAGTCACGATGGTGGGACTCATGGAACTTAGCGGCCGTTTGCCGGGAGCAATCGCGTTGGTCTTGCCCTGGACGAGCCCGAACAGATTGGCCACGCCCGGCTTGACGGTGAAGTCGTCCATCTCGTCATTGAGGAAGAAACCGGTGTCCCCGGCGATGACCTTCGCCCCGAACAGGGCATTGATCGTATAGGTCACCGACACGGCGTTGCCAACGGCATCTACAATAGAATAATGGGTCGTTTCAGTGCCTTCATGCGGAGCGATGCCCGGGTGCACATCCTTGGAACTGGATGCTTTCGTGGCATTTATCTTGGTTCTGATCTCCGCCGCGTAGGATTCAGACAGGAGGCGCTCCAGCGGATTTTTCACAAAATCCGGATCGCCGAGCAGGAAGTTGCGATCGACGAATGCGTGACGCATCGCCTCAACCATGAAATGAATAGCCGAGGCGGAGTGAAAGCCAAGCTCGGCGATCGGATAACCCTCAAGAATATTGAGTATTTCGCAGATCGCCGTACCGCCCGAACTCGGAGGGGGCGCCGAGATGAGCACGTAGCCGCGATAGTCGCATTTGACCGGAGGGCTTTGGGTCACCGTATAGTTTTCGAAGTCTTTTTTGGACAGCACGCCGCCATTGGCGGTGCTGGCTGCGACGATCGCGTCCGCGATCGTGCCCTTGTAGAAGGCATCGGGGCCATGCTTCGCGATGAGGGTCAGGGTTTTTGCGAGATTCTTCTGGACGAATACATCTCCCGCCTTCCAGGAATTCCCGGCATTGAGGAAAATCGCGGCGGCATTCGGCTGCTCGGCAAAATCCCCGGCAGCCGTCGCCAAAATATCGGCATCGCCTTGGGCGAGAACGAACCCTTCATCAGCCAGTTTGATGGCCGGAGCCATGACCGCCTCGCGCGGCATGGTGCCGAATTTCTGCAGTATGGTGTCAAGACCGAGCACCGAACCTGGCACCGCAACCGCCAGATATCCCTTGAGGCTGAGGTCCGGCACGGCCTCGCCTTTTTCATCGAGAAACATGGTTTCGATTGCCGCGTCGGGGGCTTTTTCACGGAAATTGATAAAAATATCCCGGCCGTCTGCGAGATGCAGCGTTGCAAATCCACCGCCGCCAATGTTGCCACAACAGGGG
>JACMJT010000518.1 GCA_014380505.1 Hyphomicrobiales bacterium
AGTAGCCGCGGGGGACGAAATTGCGGATCTCCAACTCGCGGTTGTAGACGATGGCGAGGGTGGGGGTCTGGACGCGGCCGACGGAGGCGACGTTGCCCGCGCGGGAGCCGAACATGCGCTTGGTGAGCGCGCGGGTGCCGTTGATGCCGATCAGCCAGTCGCTCTCGCTGCGACAGCGGGCGGCGTCGGCCAGGCCCTGCATCTGCTCGGCGGAGCGGAGGCTTTTGAAGGCGGTATTGATGCCCTCGTTGGTCATGGAGGACATCCAGAGCCGCTTGAAGGGCTTTTTGCACTTCGTGAGCTGGTAGATATAAGTGAAGATCAGCTCGCCCTCGCGGCCGGCGTCGCAGGCGTTGATGACGCTGGTGACATCCTTGCGGGCGAGGAGCTTCTTGAGCTGGCCGAAACGTTCCTTGCCCTCGGGCAGGGGTTGGAGTTGGAACTCGTCGGGGATGATCGGGAGCGTCTCCAGCCGCCAGAAGCCGTATTTCTTCTTGTCGATGTCCTCCGGCATCTGGAGTCCCACCAGGTGGCCGACCGCCGAGGAGATCACATATTCGTCGTTCTCATAGTGCTCGGCCTTCTTCGGGATTTTCCCGAGCGCGCGCGCAAGGTCAGCGGCGACGGAGGGCTTCTCGGCAATGATGAGACACTTCATGTGGAGGCGAGCCGTTAGGGCCCGGCGTCCAGAAGATCAAGCAATACTTTTTCAGACGCAATGCGGCGGATGGCGAAAGTGATTACGGAAAAATTACGTTTTCCCTCTTCCGTCTTGCTGCGCCAAGCGATGGATCCCAGTGGAGGTTTTGCCATGCCGTCCGATCGCATTGCCTGGTTCTCCATTCTCACGAGCCGGAAAATCAGACAGTTGAATCACCGTCTGATCCGTTGCTGGAAGGCAGGAGGGGCTTTACGCCCCGACACGTTAGGCTGCTGGAATCTCGTCCGGGCGTAAAGCCCCACCCACACTTCGGAAGTCGTGCCCTACGTTCCTTCGCTCCAGGACCGCGCCATGTAACGTTCCTTCGTGCCGGATAGAACGCGCAAGGCCCTTTCGACGTTCCGCGCCCGGGCCTCGGGGGATTTTAAGCACGAGAGATACCGTAGGATCTCTTTTTGCCGGCTGGGTATCAGGGTCGGCCAGGCGGCCAGGGCTTTGGGATTCTTGTTCAGCGGCAGGCGGAACCAAACCGGCATGGGATGCATCGGGCCGCCGCGATAGGCCGCATCAAAACCGACTTCGACGCTGATGCGATCGCCGACCTTGGTGCGCGAGGCTTTGCGGATAATGCCATGCAGGTATAGGTAGAAACTGCCTTTGCCGACCGGCATCATATTTATCCGCCAGGCGGCCTTGGGCTGACCGTTGATGCGCACCAGGACCGGAAGAGGCTTGCGCCAGCCGGGCTTGAGCGCCACCGCCCGGGTCCGGCTCACCAGAATGTACGGATTGCCGTCGCGGATTTTCATCAAGGCTTGGAAGCGAAGTGGTTTCATGGCGGGGCGGGGCGCCTAGGGTGCGTTGGTGGGACTGGCGAACGCCTTGCGGCCGCCATTCCGAAGATTTCGGGCGGTTGCCAGGCCAGCAAGTCCGCATGCAGCCAACAAGGCCGCGCCCCCCAGGTGAATTGCAAGACTGTACCTTGCAGCGGGAATATAGAAGTCGGGCATCGCCGGTAAATACTTGATCGGCTCACCATCGGGCGGCGCGGGCAACCGCGGGGAAGATACTGCGGCCACCTGCTTTCCGATGGAATCAATGATCACCACGGAATATTCAATCTCCGTCCGGCGATCGATCCTTTTGACCGTGCCCTTGCGTCCCGGCACAACCTGATTCCACGAATGCAGATAGGCATTGCTATACTTCATCTCGCCATCGGCATAGAACAGGGGAAGAGAGGCCAAGAGCGCCGCGGCAGCGAAGCAACACCCAGCAATTCCAGCCATGATCCCGACAACCACCTTCGTGGATTCGAACATTTGGGGTTGGTCCGGCCCATCATTGGTGAGTTCCCGGTCGATCGTGCTCGTGAGTTTCGTTTTCAAAGCTGAGCCTGGCGCGGGAGGAGGTTGCTGGGCGGGTGCGCGGGGCAACCCGAAAGGGTAGAACCTCACCATTCACCATGTTCTGGGGTAGTGTGATTCCGGATCGGCGGCTCAGTCGACAGCTAGCCGGCGTCGGCCTACTTCGCCGGTTTGCGCTGGAGGAGGTAAGTTGGCATCGGGGCGGAGTGCTTGATGTCGATGACGCCCATGGCTTGGAAATCGTATTTTGCTTCGAGGAGCTTCCGGGTGACCTCGGAGACCTGGATGTGGCCGGGTTTGCCGTGGGATTCCATGCGGCTGGCGATGTTCACGGTGTCGCCCCAGAGGTCGTAGGAGAACTTCTTGGTGCCGATGATGCCGGCGACGACGGGCCCGCTGTTCATGCCGATGCGGATGCCCCACTCGAGTTGGTGGCGGCGGTTGAAGACGCGCA
>JACMJT010000519.1 GCA_014380505.1 Hyphomicrobiales bacterium
GCCAAGGCTGCCGCATCAAGCGGCTCTTCGCCCTGCTCTTCCATGGCGGCGATGATGGCGAGAAGCCGGGGATCGTCGGTGCCATAACGCGTCCGCGCCGGGACCCGCGCCTGCTCGCGCCCATCGGAGACACGGACGTGCACCAGTTGATCGGCCACCGCCACGGACAGTTGAGTGCTGAGCAGACGTCCGATCCAGTCCAGCATCATGTCGATGGCGGCGGCACCGCCTGCACACGTCATGCGGCCGCGGTCGATCTCATAGAGAGTTTGCGCCGCCTGCACCTGCGGATAGCTTTCGCGAAATCCCGGGAGCGATTCCCAGTGGCATGTGGCACGATAACCATCGAGCACACCTGCCTCCGCCAGCAGAAAGGGCCCCGTGTCGATGGCCGCCATCAGCACCCGTTGCCGCGCCAGCTTGCGAATGGCGTTGAGCACTGGCTGAGTCACTCCCCGTTCCGGCTCGTAGCTGGCAGAAATAACCGCCATGGCGGGGGTGCCGATATCCTTGAGCCCGCCCGACACCGAGACCGGGATGTCGTTCGACGCAGCGACCGCTTGCCCATCCACGGATATGAACCGCCATGAGAAGACGGGACCGGCAAACCGGTTGGCAACGCGCAATGGCTCGACAGCACCGTAAAGCGCGATCATCGAGAACTTGGGGATCAGCAGGAACGCCACATCGTATTTTGCCATTGGCGCAAATTGAAAAACAAATGGCGGAAAAAGTCAAATGGCGGCCCATTGCGGCCCTTACTCTGGGTCTAGCAACAGGAGCAATGCATGAACCCCAAGATCATCATCACCTGCGCCGTGACCGGTGCTGGCGACACGGTTGGCAAGCATCCGGCCATTCCCGTGACGCCCGAGCAGATCGCCAATTCTGCACTCGAAGCCGCCTCGGCGGGCGCCACCATCGTCCATTGCCATGTGCGCGATCCTGAAACCGGCAAGGGTGCCCGCCATGTCCATCTCTACGCCGAGGTGATGGAGCGCATTCGCGCCAAGAATAAAGACGTCATCATCAATTTAACCGCCGGCATGGGAGGCGATGTCGAAGTCGGCTCTGGCGAAACCCCGATGAAATGGGGAGCGGGCACTGATTTTGTGGGCCCCGCCGAACGCCTGTTGCATGTGAAGGAGCTTCGCCCCGAAATCTGCACGCTCGATTGCGGCTCTCTCAATTTCGGCGATGGCAATACCATCGTCGTCCAGACTCCCGCCCAGCTCCGCGAGCAGGCCAAGCTCATCAAATCCTACGGCGTGAAGCCCGAGATGGAGATTTTCGACACGGGCAATCTCTGGTTCGCCAAGCAACTCTTTGCCGAAGGATTGATCGACGGCCCACCCCTCTTCCAGCTCTGCCTCGGCATCCCCTGGGGAGCGCCCTATGACAGCGAGACCATGGCCTATCAGAAATCGCAGCTGCCGCCCGGCGCCATCTGGGCTGCCTTCGGCATTGGCCGCAACGAATTTGCGGCGGTGGCCCAGGCCGTCCTGCTCGGCGGCCACGTACGCGTGGGCCTTGAAGATAACCTTTGGCTCGAAAAGGGCGTCCACGCCTCCAACGGTACCCTCGTCGAAAAGGCCGTGAAGCTTATCGAAATGCTCGGCCCCAAAATCGCGACGCCAGACGAAGGCCGCGAAATTTTGCAGCTGAAGCCGAGGCATTAACATGAGCGCCATCAAGACCGTGGGCATCGCCGGCACGGGTCTCATCGGCGCCGGCTGGGCCGCCCGCCTGCTCATTAGAGGCTTTGATGTCGTGGCCTATGACGTCCATCCCGCCGCCGAAGCCAAACTCCGCGCCGCCATCAAGGTCGCATGGCCCTCCATGGAAAAGCTGCTGGGGAAGTCTAAAAAGAAAGGCAAGCTCACCTTCACCACCGATCTCAAGGAGATGGCCGGCAAATCCCAATTCGTGCATGAAGCAGCCCCCGAGCGCGAAGACCTCAAGATCAAGCTGTTCCGCGATATCGGCGCCTTGACCGAGCGGGATGTGATCATCTCCTCATCGTCCTCCGGCTTCCTGCCAACGCGACTCCAATCTCAGTGCAAGCACCCGGAACGCGTGCTTATCGGCCACCCGTTCAATCCGGTCTATCTGCTGCCGCTGGTCGAACTTGTGCCCGGAGCAAAAACGTCGGCGGAGGCCATGGACCGCGCCGGAGACTATTTCGAATCCATCGGCATGCAGGTGCTACGCCTTAAAAAGGAAATCGATGGCTATATCTGCGACCGCCTGCAGGAAGCCCTATGGCGCGAGGCTCTGAACATCCTCGACAAGGACATCGGTTCAACGGGCGACATTGACGATTCGATTATCTATTCGGCGGGCATGCGCTGGGCCTTCATGGGGTCCTTCCTCACCTACCATGTGGCGGGTGGCCCCGGCGGCATGCGCCACTTCATCGAGCAATTCGATCCCACCCTCGACCTGCCGTGGACCGACCTGAAGTTCCCCAAGTGGAACGCAGCACTTGAGAAGCGCCTGGTCGAGGGATGCGAAGCCCAGGCCGGGGGCCGCAGCGTCGCCGCCATCGAGGCCAAGCGCAACGACGTGCTCGTCGACATGATGAAGCTCTTCAAGAAACACAAGATCGGCGCGGGCCTTGTGCTGAACCGGGAAACGAAGGCAAGAAAGAAGCCGAAAAAGAAATAGGAGGCTTCCATGTCACAACGCGTCATGATCACCGCCGCAGCGTCGGGCATCGGCCGCGCCATTGCCAAGGCATTCGCCGCCGAAGGTGCCAAGGTCCACGTCTGCGACGTGAACGAGGAGGCGCTCGCGAACTTCCGCGAGGAGTTCCCCGAAATCGCCGCCACCCATGTGAATGTCCGCAGTGAAGGCGAAATCGATGCCTGGTTCGACGACGCACTCGATGATCTGGGCTCCCTCGATGTGCTGGTCAACAATGCCGGCATCAAGGGCCCGACCGCCCCCGTCGACGATATCGACTATTCCGATTGGCGCGAATGCCTCGAAATTTGCCTCGACTCCCATTTCCTCTGCGCCAGGCGTGCCGCCCCGGTGATGAAGGCGCAAAAATCCGGCGCCATCATCAATCTCTCGTCCACCGCTGGGCAGTACGGCTTCGGCAACCGCACGCCCTATGCGGCGGCCAAATGGGCGGTGATCGGCCTCACCAAGTCGCTCGCCATCGAACTGGGGCCACACAATGTCCGCTGCAACGCGATCTCGCCCGGCGCCGTGCGGGGCGAGCGTATCAATCGTGTCATTGAGGGTGAAGCGTCCCTCCGTGGCGTCGATTTTGATGTGGTGGCCAAGGAAATGGTGTGGTCCCAATCGATCTCCCGTTTCGTTGAGCCCGATGAAATCGCCGACATGTGCCTGTTTCTGGGTTCTCCCGCCGCCAAGATGGTGAACGGCCAGGTGATCGCCGTCGATGGCCATCTCGAAACCATGCACATCAGGTAGGCTCACATGGATTTCTCCCTCAGCGACGAACAGCGGATGATCGTCAAGACGGCGCGCGAGTTCGTGGAGCGCGAGCTTTATCCCCACGAGGCCGAAATCGAAGAGACAGGCGTACTCCGCCACGATCTCCGCGATACGATTAAAGCGAAAGCCATTGCAGCCGGCCTCTGTGCCGCCAACATGCCGGCCGAAGTGGGGGGCGCCGGCCTCGATACCCTCACCTGGATTCTCTATGAAAAAGAATTGGGCCGCGCCAACTACGCGCTCCATTGGACATGCGTGCCGAGGCCCTCCAACATTCTGATGGCTTGCAAGGGCGAACAGCGCGAGAAATATCTGTTGCCCTCGGTGCGCGGTGAAAAATCCGATTGCCTCGCCATGACCGAACCCGGCACCGGCTCTGACGTGCGCGGCATGAAAACCTTCGCCAAGCAAGACGGCGATCATTTCGTCATCAATGGCGTCAAGCATTTCATCAGCCATGCCGACGAGGCGGATTTCGTTATCCTCTTTGCCGCGACCGGCGAGGAGGAAACGCCCCGAGGCAAGAAAAAGCTGATCACCGCCTTCCTCGTCGATATGGGAACGCCGGGCTACACAGTGCGCGAAGGCTACAAAAACGTTTCGCATCGCGGCTATAACAATTGCATTCTCGAATTCACCGATTGCCGTGTCCACAAGGATCAAATTCTAGGCGAGTTGCA
The DNA here is from genome assembly GCA_014380505.1 of Hyphomicrobiales bacterium. The sequence goes on from JACMJT010000519.1 coordinate 4,149, forward strand.
CAAGGGCTTCGAAGTGGCCAACGATTGGCTGGGCGCCACCAGGCTCCAGGTCGCAGCCACCTGTTTGGGCCGCGCCGAACGCGCCCTGGAACACGCCAAGCAATATGCGGTGGATCGCCACCAGTTCGGCCAGCAAATCGGCAAATTCCAGGGCGTCTCATTCAAGCTCGCCGACATGGC
>JACMJT010000520.1 GCA_014380505.1 Hyphomicrobiales bacterium
AATTGATCCAAAGCCTGACGCGCCTCGGCCAGCAATTGGCTGATGCCGTCATCGGAATCGGCTTCAGCGTTAGCGCCGGCACCGGCCCAGCGGACCAGCTTGACCAGCACATCCACATGGGTGAGCGCCGCCTTGGCCGCCGCGTGCCAAGCGGCAAAGCCCTTGGCATCGGGGGGCGGTTCGTCGGCGGTGAAACGTTCGTAGCCGGCCAATGCGGAAAGGACGTAGTCGGGCCGCGACGCCTGCGTGGCCTGACGCAGGCCGTCGATGTCCTCGGGCATGGGGGTTCCTCCTATGAAAAAGCCCCGCCCCCTGGCGAGGGGGCGGGGCGAGACTTCAAGACAATGGCAACCTCACATCAGCGCCACGTCAGCGCGACACCGTGGAAGCGCTGCAGCTTTTGGTTCTGAGTGCGCAGGCGCCACTTCATCGCGGTGCCCGCCGGCTGGCTCGACAGATCCACCAGGGCCGAGACAATGTTAAGGCCATTGCCGGCGGAACCCTGATTGACCAAATCCGCAATGCTCCAGGTGGTGCCGTTATCGCGGGAGATGTCGAGGAACAGGTCGCTGTTCAGCGTAACCGCGACGATCGGCTCATGCAGCAGCACGACCCGAGCGAAGGACGGCGACGCCAAAGCGGTCGAGGCAACCGACACCAGCGTCATATCCAGCGCCGCGTCGTCCTCGAACATCTCGACTTCATCGACTACGAGGGATATGCCGTTGCCCGCCAGGAGGCGCAGGCGGTATCTGTCATAGAAACCAGGATAAGCGATGTTGTGGTAGTGCATGACTTGGCTGCCAAATGACGCACCATTATACGAATGCAGGATGGTCCAGGCGGCACCGTCATTCGACCCCTCGAAAACCCATTGGGTGGAACGGTAGTCAGCGCCGCCGTTGCTCTGGGCAAAACCGTAACGGCTCACCCGCTTCTGCGCAGGGAACTGCATTCCAATCCAGCAGGGATAGGAGCAATTGATGTTCTGCCAACAATTGCTAAGGCCTAAGACGCCATTAAAGGCGCGATAGGGATTGTAGCTCGCCATGTAGCTGTCGCAGATGGCCACGTAACCCGAAGGAGCCGTGTCGCTGGTCATCACCGGGGTGATATCCGCCCCGTAGATGCCATTTGACGTGCTGTAGCAATGGCCCGCGGCGCTGTAGGTGCCGCCCGTATTCCCACTGCCGGTCTGATCGCTGAACGCATCGACGATGCCGCCAGCAAGCAGCACCGGGGCCTTGGCGCCCGAGCGCAGGTCGCGGATTTCGCCGAGAGCCTGATTGACCTCCACTTGCTCGAGGCCGTCCACAATCGCTTGTTCCATATGGGAGGCGACACGCAGGGTCTCGACCCCATCCGAACTCTCTTTGGTAAGCGTGATATTGCTGCCCGCCACCAGCTTGGCCTCAAGGAAGTCCGCCTGCGCATCCGCCGAGGACACTTTGAGGCGGCCAAACGGCACATTGGTCAATTGCGAACCGTCCACCGCCGGCAGGCGGGCCGAACTGTCCAACTGAACCAGATTACCGGCGGTCGTGCCGACATTCATAACCGCCGCCGAGCCGAGGCCCAGGTTAATGCGCGCCTCGGCCACGTCGGCCACATCGGCCAGATTTTCGTCCTTGACCAGATAAGCCACCTGCGGCGGCACTTTGGCGCGGGCGATGCGGATCACCGCACCATTGGCCGGCGCCGTGGCGAACTCGACCACACCGCCATTGCCGCCACCCAGACCGTACACAGCGAAGCCGCTCGATTGCGGCACGCCATCCACCGACACCGCGAGGTCGGAGAGTTCGAAAGCGGGGAATTTATAGGCGAATTGGGTCACCGCACCGGTTGCGACGTATTCGTTATATTGGGACATAATTCAGCCTTTCAGAAAAAAAAGGCCCGCCGGACAATCCGGCGGGCCTTGGGGGGAAAACTGTTGGAGCACTCAGGCGCTGGGGCCGGGCTCTGGAAGCTTGGGCGATTTGACCGGCTTGGTGCCGGGGGCGATGGGAAAGGG